>JAIRXO010000290.1 GCA_031268255.1 Spirochaetaceae bacterium | reverse complement strand
ATCCATGCATCACTCCATAGGTATATGATAGTACATCAATCTATCATACGATGATAGATTTAGCAATTATTTCACCCTGCTCCGCATAGATACTAATTCGCCTATACGCGGACCTACGCCCTTCTGCATTTTATAGAGGGGTAGGCGCAAACCGTGTTTGCGCCGCAGGCGGCCCTTCGAGACCCGGCGGCATACCGGGGCATAAGGCGGGCCTACGCCTTTCCGAATTTATCGGAGGGACGCCATACGCCTTGCTATGGCGCTTTCATTGGGCGGGGGGCGCGACGGTACCGCAGCGGCTACGCGACGGCGGTAAGGAAATGCGCCCCCCTTTAAGAAACCGTGCTTACGAGGCCGCGATGTCTTGCCTTAATTCCTATTAAAGTAGTATACTTTAATCAGGAAACATACTGTGTAATACTAGGAACTGTTGGCGCACGGTCAAAAATGGGGTAATATATGGGAGAAAAAAGGATATATCTGGATTATAACGCTACTACTCCCCTCAGGCCCGAGGTGAGGGAGGCGATGATACATGATTTTGAGGTTTACGGTAACGCTTCGAGTATGCATGGCTCAGGAAGGCTGGCCCATAGCCGGGTGGAGGGGGCCAGGGAGGCTGTGGGGGCTCTTATCGGGGCTCCTTCCGAATCCATTACGTTTACTTCCGGGGGTTCCGAATCGAACAATACGGTTTTTGAGACTGCCCGCGTTCTGGGTTCCGCCTCTGACGGCGGGGTGCTCCGGTCCGGGCGTACCGAAATTATTACTACCGCGATAGAGCATCCCTGTGTGCTGAATTCGGCTGAATACCTGAAATCGCTGGGTTTTCCCGTGCGTTTTCTCGCTGTGGATGGGTACGGCAAGATTGATATGGACGAGTTTCGGTCCCTGTTGAACGACAAAACCCTCCTGGTGTCGGTGATGATGGCGAATAACGAGATTGGAACGGTTCAGGATATCAGGAAGCTGGCGGGTCTTGCGAAGGCCGCCGGTGCTTTGATGCACAGCGACGGGGTTCAGGCTGCGGGCAAGATTCCGGTCAATGTGGAAGAACTGGGGGTGGATTACTTTACGGTATCGGCCCACAAGATTTACGGTCCCAAGGGTATTGGCGCTCTTTATATACGGGAAAAGGCGCCGGTCTTTCCGTTGATTCACGGCGGACACCAGGAGGATGGAAGGCGCGCCGGAACCTACAACAATATTGGCATACTTGGGTTTGGCAGGGCCGCGGAGCTTGCCCTGCGCGACATCAGCGCCTACAGGGACCATGTGGCGCCTCTGCGGGACCGGCTCAGGGAAGGTCTGCTTAAAACCATTCCCAATATCAAGATAAACGGCCATGCGAATGATACGGTCCCCAACACCCTTAATGTTTCTTTTCCCGGGGCGGAAGGGGAATCCATACTGCTTTCCCTTGACATAGAGGGTATTGAAGTTTCTACAGGGTCCGCCTGCGCGTCGGGGAGTCTTGAGGCTTCCCATGTGCTTTTGGCTATAGGGGTGGGGCCGGAACTGGCCCACGGTTCCATACGTTTCAGTCTGGGCTGGGGGACCACCCTTGAGGACATTGATTACACTGTGGCGCGTACCGGTCCCATCATAGCCCGGCTCAGGGCCATGTCGTCGGTTCCCGCTGTACAGGTGAAGGAGTAGTGTATGCCTGAGTGGCTTTATTCAGATACGGTAAAGGATCATTTTACCAATCCCCGGAATGTGCTTATGGAGGATGAGGCGAGTTTTCCGTCCGACGCCCGGGGCGAGACAGGGAACATTAAATGCGGCGACAAGATGCTCATGCTGCTTTGCATCAAGGATGATATAATCACCGATGTACGCTGGAAAACCTACGGCTGCGCCAGCGCCATAGCTTCTACAAGCATGCTCTCCGAAATCATCAAGGGCATGAATATAAAAGACGCCTACACAATAAAACCTGACGATCTGGTGCAAAAACTGGGGGGGCTTCCCAGCTACAAGATACATTGTTCGGTGCTGGGGGACAAGGCGCTCCGCGAGGCCATTGATGACTATCTTGCCAGGACAGGGAGAGCGGGACTCTTCAAGGTTCCTTCCCAGGTTATCTGCAATTGTCTTGGCATTACCGACAAGGATATCGAAGAAGCCTTCCACAACGGCGCCCGGACCTGGGAAGCACTCCAGCAGGCCACCAAGATAGGCACGGTCTGCGGCAGTTGCAGGGGCAAGGCTCTGGAACTGCTCCACGAGTTCAGCCACATTTACGGGCCCTGATCATCATTACGTCGCCAAAGCCGAAGCGTTTGGCGGCCCTGTCCAGGGCGCGCTTGAGGGGCTCTGGCCCCGCGCCCTTGGCAAGTCCTCCCCAGGTGATGACTTTTTCCGCAACAAAGGCGTTATTCGCAAGAAGCCGCGAAAGGGTCTTTACCGAAAAAAGGTAGAGGTGGTCAAATATGGCCGAGCGCCACCTTGCCCCGAAAAGCCCGGCCTGAAACCCCGCGATGTTCGGGGTGGTAATGAGGAGGACGCCGCCCGGGACGAGGAGCCTTTCCGCTTCGGCTATAAAAAGCTCCGGCCTGTTAAGGTGTTCTATGAGGTGCGACGCGTGAACAATTTCAAAAGCGGCCTCAGGCAGCGATGCTTCTTCAAGGGCGCCCTCTACTATGGCAAGGCCCCGCTCGTTTCGGGCGTATTCCGCCTCGCTGGCGCATAGTTCAACGCCTTTTACATCCCACCGGCCCTTGAGTGTTTCAAGAAGGGCGCCTGTGGCGCAGCCCACGTCAAGAAAGCGCGGCCTTTCCCGTTTTTGAGAGAACTCCCTTTCAAGTTCTTCAAAGCCTATGCCGGCAAGGGCCAGTTTCTGGAGGGCAAGAAAATCTTTTTCCCGTTCAAGTTCATAGGCAAGGTAATCCTTCCCTGAAACTTCGCCGTAACGGCGGGCCACCTCGGAAGGCAGGCTCTGGGGATTCTGCTGCACAAGGCCGCAGCGCGCGCAGCGTACATAGGAAAATGTTCCGCACGAAAGGGCCGGCCTGAAAACGCCGCCCCCGCAAATGGCGCAGGGTATGGATTCCTTTTTTTCGGAAACCGGGGGAGTAGACCAGGTCTTTACCATTTATTCTACAAGAAAGCGGTAGGACGCGACGCGGCTGTTGCCGGCCATGTCCTCGGCGATGATCTCCACCACTGTCTGCCCCCGGCTCAGGAACACGTCCCCGGCGGAAAGGGCGGGATAGTATTCGTATACCCTCCCGGCGCTCCTTGAGCCCTCCGACGAGGGGACAAAAAGCGTGCCTCTGCGGGCCGAGACGGTTTCAAAAATAAGGGAACCCCGTTCGATGCCGTTTACATAGCAGCTAACGCGGTGGGGGCTCAGGGGTATGTCGCCTGTGCGTGTGTCCTGGGCTTCTACCTGGATGCGGTACTGGCCCTGGGCAAGGCTTCTTGTCTGGGCAAGGTTGAAGGTTCTCCCTTCGCTGTCCCTGAAAACAACCGAGCGTATAACCGGCAGCCGTGTATCAGGAAGGAGGGGCAGTATCCTCCCCGGATTGACCCATTGTTTTTCCCTGCGGTCAAAGAAAGAAAAATAAAAGCCCTGGGTTCCGGTCCATCCGGTAAATCCCGAACGGCCTATGAAGCCGCCTTCTTCAACCATATACGGGTAGGGGTTATTGCCCCTGTCGAGGCGTCCGTAGACCCCCACAAGGCCGTCGCCGTGGTCAATGGCAAGCCAGGTTCCCAGGCCCGGAGGAAGGGCCGAAATCGTATCGGCCTCATCCCTGATGAAAATAATTTCCCCCGAAGCGGCGGAACGCACCGGCCCTTCCGAGCGGAAGCTGTACCCCAGGCTGGGTGTTTTCTCCGCGGCGAAATTCAAAATTATTTCCGCGGCGGTATCGGGCCACTCCAGGGACGAAACAAGGGCGGCGGCAAAGAAAAAGGCCGGAAACAAAAAACGGACGGGGCCGCGGAAGCGCCTTTTCATTTTAATTACTCCTCAGATCAAAGGCGATAAGGCTCTGCCCGCCGCCTATATAGAGTTGATCCCCCCGGCGGGCAAAAAAGGCCGCGTTACTTTTGAAAGGCGCCTCGATGAATATCCGGTCAGGGTACTGTACGGCCACAAGATTTTTTTTATTTTCATCTCCGGTAATGACAAAGAAAAAATCCCCGCCGCCTTCATTATCAATGGCGTAAATGTCCCCTCCCAGGGCCAGGGTAACGCTCTCGCGCTTTACCGTATCAAAGATGCCCAGACCCCCCGGACGCTCAAAGGCCACCCGCCTGCCTGAGTCAATAAAGCGGAGCTGTACCGGCCTCCTGTACCCTTCTCCCAGGTTCTCGTGATAGGCCACCCGGTAGGTATCTCCCGACCGTTCAAGAAAGAGAAAACGCTGCTCATCAAGGCCGGATATGAGGGCGATCTTTGAGCCGTCCTCCGCGATTGCGCAGTTGAAAATACAGGGAATACGGGAGCCGCCGGGATCGAAGGTGTAAAGCGTCTCGCCTTTGCCGCTGATAAGCTCAATGGTCCCGTCCAGCAGCCCGGCAAGAATAAGGCCCGAAGCCGCGTCTATGCTGGTAAGGGGCGCCTCAAAAAAATATGTCCAGGTGCTGTCGCCGTTTTCGTCAAGGGCGGTAAGGCTGCTCTGGTCTCCCCCGGCAAGGTAACAAAGCCCGTCAAGAAAGACAGGATACCCTGAGGGAGAGGCAATAGTTTTGATGGTTTCATTCCGGGGGTTTTTTATTTCGAGCGTTTCAGGCAGCGCCTGGTATTCGGTCCATGCGCCGGGGGACAGCGAAATATAGGCTTCCTGTATCCTGTTGACCGTAAAACGGCCCGCGCTGTCAACATAGCCAAAACGCTGTCCCAGCCTGAACGGAATAAGGTACTGCCCGCTTCCCGCCGGGGGAATCGCCTCCGCCGCTTCGTCTCCCCGGCTTTCCAGCGAACTAATCCAGCGGGCTTTTACAAGCAGTTCCAGCGGAACAGGCTGGGCGGCCATAAAAACATAGGCCAAAAAGAGAAAGAGCCCCAGCGCGATCCAGTATGGTTGCTTCTTTTTTGTCATATCCTGATGATATACTAGTAGAAGACAGGTGAACTGTCAATCTTGGAGGTTTTTATGGACATGGACGCGCTGTTCAAAGCGGCCTGGGATGCCGCCGCTAATTCGTATTCCCCCTATTCGCATTTCCGGGTAGGCGCCGCCCTTCTTGCCGAAGACGGTTCTGTTATACGCGGGGCCAATGTGGAGAACCGTTCCTACGGCCTTACCATCTGCGCCGAGCGGGGCGCGGTCATGGCGGCGGTGAGCCAGGGGAAAAAACGCTTTAGCGCCCTGGCCATTGCCACGCCGGACGCTGATTATCCTGTGGGCCCCTGCGGCGCCTGCCGTCAGGTTTTAAGCGAATTTATGGACAGTGCGGCGCCGGTACGCTTTGGCGGCAGGGGCGGACAGCAGGTGGATACCACCATAGGAGCCCTGCTGCCCCATGATTCACTGTATGAACTTGGGGACAGGTAAAACGCGGGGTAAAAGCCTTGCGTTTTGTGTTATCACTTGACGTATTCTGCGGTATATTACAGAATAATAGTATGATTGATGATGATATATTGACTATTGACGAAGTGGCAAAGTACCTGCGGGTTTCGGAACGTACCGTGTATGACTGGGCCCAAAAAGGCGAGATACCTTCGGGTAAAATAGGCACGGTGTGGCGTTTCAAAAAAACCGAAATAGAAAAATGGGTGAATGACCGTCTCTCTTCCGACAGGATGATCAGCCGTTACGCAAGCGTGCAGGTTGGAAACATACTCTCCCCGGACCGCATCGTTTTTCTGGATTTTCAGGCCAAACGGGACGCCCTTTTGGCCCTCTCTGATAATCTCGCCCAGTCGCCCCAGATCAAAAACCGCCATGAACTGACCCAGGAAATCCTCAAGCGGGAAGAACTGATGAGCACCGCCATAGGCCGGGGCATAGCCATACCCCATGTCAGGCTTGCCTCGGTAACCGACCTGGTAGTTTCCGTTGGAATAAGCCGCGTGGATATACAGGATTTTCAGGCCCTTGACGATCAGCCGGTACGGCTCATCTTTATGATAGCCGCGGCCTATAACCAGCACGCCTACTATCTCCAGACCCTTTCCTTTTTCAGCGACCGCCTCAAAAACGCCGAACTCCGCAACGCCCTGCTTGCCGTCTCTGAACCAAGAGCCGCCTACAGCCTGCTCTGCAGCAAGACCTGATCCGGGCACTCATTTGAATATAATGCCTATCCAGTGGGCCGGGTCGCTTACCGATTCGCCTATGCGGCCAATATCCACATTGGCGGTGGTTTCGGCGACTATCCAGTTCCGGCCATCAAGCGCAAAAACCGCCCCCGGTCCCCGGACCTGGGCCAGGCCCATGGCGTGACTGTAGTGCCGGGACACCATGATGGCAGCGGGGATATTGTTCCTTGCGAGGATGATAGCCCAGAGCAGGGCCCGGCTGTCGCAGTCGCCCCTGCCTTCGGTGGCGGCGCTTGTCAGATTGACAAAATCACTGCCCTGTAAATCGCGTTCGTAGGAAAAGCCCTGTACCCAGGCGAGGGCGGCGCGGGCAAAATCCCGCGCGCGGCCTTCGTCATCGTTACGGGCATCCCCGGTCCGGTTTTGTATATACTTCTCATGCCAGTCCCGTTCAAAAATAAAGGCAAGATCGGCCAGCCTTTCGTAGGAATCCCTGAACAGGGCGCGGTAAAAGCGTATCCAGGCTTCTTTCCACAGGGGAGAATCAAGATAGCCCCGGAACACGGAAAATTCCCGTTCGATCAGGGCCTGGGATGCTTCGGCGTCGTTTCTCCCTATCCATGCCGCAAGGTTCTTTCCGGCTATGCCCGCCCGGACAAGGTCCCCCCGGGGATAGCTGAATTCGGTAACAGGGCCGCTGACGCGCTTTTCCGCTTCGCTGGGGGCTATGGAATCAAGGGCCGAAAGATGAACGGGCTGGAGTCCCCTCATTGAGGCCGGCCCGTATGCCAGCGCCGCGAGCAGGGGAGGGGAGCCGCCCTGCCTTGCCTCAAGCTCCACACAGAGAACCCAGCCCGAGAGCGCGCTTCCTGGCCGGGAAATATTCAACTCCATGATGGCGGCTTTTTTCCCGTGGTAGGTATAGGGGCTGATGTCGCCCCGGCTGTTGAGCCTTGTCCTTATGTCCCTGGCCAGGGATTCGGGAGATTCAAAAGTTCCCGGACCATAGACAGCCAGGTCGATGATGCCCCCGTCAGGCGAAACAAAAGAAAAGCGGTCCCTTCCGTCACCGGACTCATAAAAATACCCCTCAGGAGTATCCAGGCTGAACCCCCAGGTAGGGGAATGGAGAGGTTCGGCGGGAGAAAACGCTGGAACAAAAACGAAAAAAAGGCCCATAATAAGGAAAACGCGGGGAATACGCATGACAATAGTAAGTCTACTCCATGGGCTGGATTTTTCCCAGCCCCTGCGCGCCTTTCAGGGCAAAACTATGAGGAATTATATGTTGAAGAGGCTTGCCGTGCTGTACGAGGATGATTTTTGCGCGGTGTTTGACAAACCCTCAGGACTTGCCGTTCAGGGCGGAAAAGGGGTAGGACTTTCCCTGGACACCCTCCTGGAACGCGAATGGGCGGGCAAACCCTTTCTGGTACACCGCCTCGACCGGGATACTTCGGGCATCATACTGGTGGCAAAGAGCAAAGAAGCGGCAGGGTACTATGCCTCCGTCATGGCGGAACGCCGCGCCCGCAAGCACTACCTTGCCCTCTGCGCCGGAAGACCCGAAGCGGACGCGGGAACCATTGACGATGACCTGGTCATACGGGGCGTGCGGAAACAGTCGCGGACCGGATACCGGCTCCTTTCAGGAGAAGGGGATTTTTCCCTCCTTGAACTGGAACTGGATACAGGCCGCATGCACCAGATCAGACGCCACCTTGCCTCCCTGGGCCTCCCCATCCTGGGTGACGAAAAATACGGCGATTTCGCCCTTAACAAACGGCTAAAAAAAGAACGGGGCCTCAAAAAGCTCCTCCTCCACGCCGCGCGCCTCTCCATAGCGGGACACGGTGAGTATGCCGCCCTTGACGTGGAAGCCCCCCTGCCGGATTATTTCAGGGCTTTTATGACGGACATATGTACAAAAAGCGAATTTTTATGATTTTTTATTGATATTATTTAAAATATATGGTATAAATGAATTAGTAGCCATACGAGGTGTCACCAGGAATGAAATTGATGAATATTTTACCGCTAAATAGTTTGCTTGGCACGATTCTTGCTCTCTCTCTCTCTCTCTCTAATATGTAATACCCTTCTTTATCTCTTACTAAACTCCGTCCCGTGTAAAGCAATACACGTATACCGGGAAAAATTTGCCTCCGGCCTTGCCCGAGGGCAAACCCATATCCTCACCGGTACCGTTGCAAACAAAAGCCGCCCTGTCCGCGTATGCGCCAGAGGCGGCTTTTTTTGTCACTATTTTTTTCCACAACAAAACAATTCTTGGAGGTACAGAGTGAAAACAGCTATTAGCGCGGGACTTGTCTGCCTTGTCCTGGTGTGCGCGTCCTGCGCGAGTACGGGCGGAGCCGCGGCATCCATGGGCAGCGCCTCGGGCAGTGCCACGGCCACGGCGAACGGGTTCGGCGGGGAGGTAACGGTCAGCGTTACCATGGCGGACGGGTATATCACCGCCGTCACCATCACCGCTCCCGGGGAAACCCCCTCTATGGGGGGCATAGCGGTGGCCAGAGCGCCCGACATCATGATTAAAAACAACACGGCGGATATCGACGCCCTTTCCGGGGCGACCGTAACCACCCGCGCCATCAGTACGGCGGCCCAGGCGGCCATAGATCAGATTACGGCGGGGCAGTGATGAAAAAATTGCTTATTCTGGTTATGTTATGCGCCGTTGTCAGTGGCGGGGCGTTTGCCCAGTTGGTCTGGAACGGAGAATTTTACACCGGCCTTGAGTTCTCTTCTCCCCACGGCTCTGACGAATACATCACGCAGAACCATACGGACCACCATGAAACCAAAGGGCCGACTCAGTTTGACCTTACCGGAACCTATACCGGCGGTATATTCGGCGTAAAACTTGACACCCTGTTCCAGGATGTCGCCGGCAATGAGGTTTCCCTTGTGGGCGCCTACGGCTGGGTTAATTTTCTGGACGACCAGGTCCGCCTGTCCCTGGGGAAGATCAGTGACGGAGTGTGGGTAACGAGCCTTGAGAAGGAACATGTCCTTGACAAAAACATCAGGGGATTCAGGGTTGAGTTTAAGCCCCGGTTCCTCGGCGGCCTTAACCTGGGAGCGGCCTTCCCCGCCGGAGACAGCGGCGACACAAGCTATGACGGCGAAGAGTTCGCCAACGGCATGATCCTGGGGGCGAGTTATATACACCCCCTGTTTAACACCGTGGCCGCCTATGACCGCGGCGGGGTCGGAAGGGTGATATTCGGCTTTAACTATACCGGAATCTACGAACTGACCGACGCGGGCATAGAGATAGACTACCGGGACCTGACCGACACCTGGGACTCAGGCGGCTCCGTTACTATTGACGAAAAAATAGGCTACCGGATCATGCGGCCCCTGACCGTGTCCCTGCATGCATCCCAGACCGTGTACGGCGATTCCGACACGGACATTAATCTGCTCTTTAATCCCGAAGTCTCCTACAGGCTTACGCCCTCGCTGACCGCCGGACTGGAAGCGGAACTGCAAAGCCCCGACTACTTTACGACCATAAATCTGGACCTGGTTCCCTATGTTGATTACGCCCTTTCCGGCGGCGCGTACATATACCTTCAGTACCGGCTGCACATGGCGGATATGAAGAATCCCGATCACAGCGTAGGGCTGGGCCTGACGCTTATATCGTTTTAGGAGGAAAGAATGATCAAGAAACCAGCGTTATTGCTGCTGATTGCCATCGTGGCATTAGTCGTTACGCTTACCGGCTGCCCGCCGGGCATAGAAGCTGATTCGGGTGATACCGGCGACCCCTTTTCCGCGTCAGGTACAAAAGCCGGTTTTGGCGGTAAGGTCACGGTGATCGTTACCATGGATCCCACCTACACCACCATTATCAATGTTACGGCCAG
>JAIRXO010000286.1 GCA_031268255.1 Spirochaetaceae bacterium | reverse complement strand
AAGGCGGCAACGGCGGACGGCGGCGGGGAAATGCGCCCCCCTTCAAGTTATCGCTTTTCCTTGACTTTTTCTTTTTCCTTGTGGATTTTTGTTTCGAGTTTGTCCATCAGTTTATCGATGGCCGGGTTCAGTTCAAAATCACTTTCTTTACAATGTATTGACACGCCCCAGCGGAAATTAACGGTCGCTTCGGCGGAAAATTCCTTTTCTTTGGTGAGGGTTACAAGAAGGTCCACAATCATGTTTTCCGCATTATGAATACGGGCTATCTTGTGGTCCAGGTATTCCCTGCCGTCCTCCTTGAGACTAAAATGTACCGCTTTAACATCGACGTTCATGTCTGCCTCCCTGATTGTTTATAGTGGGGCGGTACTATGCCGCCCTATTGTCTGTCATAGGATGAACCGAGGTCAAGTTCTTTCCGGTACTTTGCCACGGTGCGCCGCGCCAGGGGTATGCCTCTTTGGGTGAGTATGCCGGACAGTTCCTGGTCGGAAAAATGGCGGGCTTCGCCCTGTATCAGTTCCCTGATGATTTCTTTTACTCCTTCTTTCGAATAACGGGACCCGGACGAACCGGCGCCGCTTATGGAATTGGTAAAAAAATGTTTAAGTTCAAATATGCCCCATTCGGTCTGCATGTATTTTCCGTTGGATGTCCGCGAGACGGTTGTCTCGTGTACGCCGAGTTCTCCGGCTATGTCCTTTAAGGTCAGGGGAACAAGGTGCTTGGGGCCTTTGGTGAAAAAGGCTCTCTGGAATTCCACGACGGCCCGCGATACTCTGAGGAGGGTATGGTTTCTCTGGGTTATGGACTGAATAAACCAGCGGGCTTCTTTTATGTTTTCCCGCACAAAATCGCGGACTGGTTTGCCGTCCTCTTTTGAGGCGGAATTTTCTCCGGTTTTTTTCTTTTTGCCCGATGAGAGTTCCATAAAAAAGGGGTTGATGCCCAGCACGGGGATTTCTTCGTCATTGAGGATGATGACAAATTCACCTTCCTTGCACATAACCTGGATGTCTGGAACCACATAGCGGGTATCTTCGGAAGAAAACTGCCTCCCCGGAAACGGGGAAAGTTCCTTGATGCGGGCGGCGATGACGCGGACCTCATCCTCGCCGCGGTTTATTTTTTTTGCCAATTCGGCAAAGCGGCCTTTTTCCAAAAGTTCAAGGTGGTTAAGGGCTGCCGGGAGTCCCGGCGGGGCGTGGGGAAGCAGGGCGGCCTGTACCCGCAGTGATTCTTCGTAGCCTGAGGTGCAGGTTCCCTGGGGGTCCAGGGAGCGGATGAGGCGCAGCGCGGCGCCCGCCCTGTCCCTGCCTTTGAGAAGCAGGGAGACCGGTTCCTTGTGGAAGCCGTCGGCGTTAAGGTTTTGAATCAAAAGTTCGCCTATGGCTCTGATTTCATCATCTACTGGCTGCAGCCTGAGCTGCCAGAGAAGATGTTCCTGGAGGGTCTCTGGCCGGGACAGCACACCCTCGATGAATTTATGCTGCCTCTCGGTATCTTCGCTGCTGCCCCGCCTGATAAAACCCGCGTCGGAGGCGTTTTCAAAATATGTTTCTTCTTCTTTGACCGGCGTATAGGCTTCTTCCAGAGAAACCGTACTGTGATCTTCCAGTACCTCAAGCGCGGGATTGCGCTCAAGTTCTTCCTCGATTTTCTCTCTGAGGTCAACAATGGGCAGTTCCATCAGCTTGATTGACTGATAGAGCTGAGGATTCATTTTGAGGCGCTGTTCCTGGATAAAAGAAGGACGCTGTATCTGCAAAACCATAACCTCTCAAGGCAGCGTGATGGATATGACTAACTATTGTTCCATACTTCCGGTTTGTCAAGAAATTTCAAACGATGCTTTGTTATAATATACGACATCAGCAAAATTTGAAAGCCGCTTGATACTTTCCGTGTGGTCGGTGTGGTCCGTGGCCAGATTCGGAATTGCCATGGCGTAAACCGGGGTCCGTGTGGTCCGTGGCGCCTGTTGCGAAATAACGCGAATTTGGTTACTATCTGCGGACCTGTGAACGTATTTGAGCGGCTTGCCCGCCTGGCCATACACATTCCCGAACTGCTCCTCCCCCGGCGGGATATAGATATTGGTTCCTGGGCTGTCATTGCCTGTGACCAATTTACCCAGGACAGGGACTACTGGCGCCGGGCCGAAGAGCGGGCCGGAAAAGGGCCCTCGGCGCTGCGCCTTATTTTCCCCGAAGTGTTTCTGGATGATCCTGGCCGCGGGGAAAGGATACGCGCCATACACCGGACCATGAGGGCCTATGTGGGGGAAGCTGTCTTTGAGTTTCCCGGACAGGGCGTTATGTATATCGAAAGGAGTACTCCCCGCCATCCCTGCCGGCGGGGGCTGATACTGGCCATAGACCTGGAACACTACGACTGGACTCCCGGCGCCCGGACCCTGATACGGGCCACCGAGGGAACCGTGCCTGAACGCATACTGCCCCGCATGGAAATACGCCGGGGGGCGGCCCTGGAAAGCCCCCACATACTGCTTTTAATTGACGACCCTGAGGACCGGATCATGGGCCTTCTGGGAGAGGCGGCAAAAAAGCGGGAAAAAGCCTATCAGGGTACCTTGATGCTCGATTCAGGCGCTGTTTCGGGCTGGTTTTTGGACAAGACAGAGGACTTTGTCCTGTTAGCCGATGAGTTTGAATTATTGGCCGCCAAGGCCCTGACACGGTATGGCCCCGCCGGCGAAAAGCCCTTCCTCTTTGCCTCCGGCGACGGGAATCATTCCCTGGCCACGGCCAAAGCGGTCTGGGAAGAATACAAGGCAAGTCATCGCGGCGAAAAAGACCTTGACCATCATCCTGGCCGTTATGCCCTGGTGGAAGTGGAAAATATCTACGATCCGGGCGTTGATTTTGAACCCATACACCGGATCATATTCGGCGCGGGGGAGGAACTTGAGGCCAGCCTTAAAGCCCTGCCCGGTTTTACCAGCCGGACCACAGGCGCGGACAGGCTGCCGGAACTCCTGGCCGAACAGGGCACGGGGCAGGATACAGGGCAGGGCACGGGGAAAACCCGCTACGGCCTTGTTCAGGGACCGCGCCGCGTCCTCATCGAAACCTCCGCCCCCGGCATGGCGGCGGCGCCCCTGCAGCCCATCCTTGACGACTTTGTTAAACAGCACGCCGTCTCCATGGATTACATCCACGGGACAGAAGCCTGCCTCCGTCTTGCGCTGGACCGCCCCCAGGCCGCCGCCATACTGCTTCCGCCGGTAAAAAAGGAGGAACTTTTCAGCACCGTTTTTCAATCAGGCCCCCTTCCAAGAAAAAGTTTTTCTATGGGAGAAGCGCCGGAAAAACGATTTTACCTTGAATGCAGGAAACTGTTCCGCTAAGACGTTATCTAAAACGTCATCGCCATTCAATTTCGTAGAGAATGGGTCTTTCGAGAACCAGGAGTTCAAGGAGGGGTATGTCAAAACGGGCTTCCCTGCCTGAGAAAGCGCCGCCCTCGACTCTGGTGATCTCGCCCGGCACTTCTATGACGGCCCGGATGCGGGCGGCGGCGATCTCCCGGCTGATTGCCGTGCCGTATACCGATGTTACCAGTTCCAGGTATTCGCCTGAGCCAAGGCGCTCGCCGGTAGAGACCGGCGCCATGATTGCCGAAAGGTAGTCCGCCACATCGGGGGACAGGGCTCCCAAAAGTTCGGGGCCTGTATCCAGGTCGAGCCGTATGGAAAGCAGCCTGCCCTGGACGCGTATCAGGCGGGAGGCTTCGGGAAGGCTTGTGAGGCGTAAAAAGTCCTCCACCTTTGTTATGCTTAAAGACCCTTCGATGGTTGTGGGGTTGATATTATGGAAAGAAACAGCACTGACCCCCGGCGCCGTTTGCATGGATTCGGCAATGGCAGGCCCGTCAAGGGAATTTTCCGCCGAGCTGCCGCCGAAATTCCCGGAAAGGGAACGGATGAGTTCGGCCATACGCGGTTCAAGGGAGGCCCTAAGCTCCATGTCGGCGCTTCCGTTTTGGCGCAAAACGCCCGCTGTCTGGGATGAACAGGCGCCAAAGACAGCAAGGGCAGCCGCGGCAATGGCGGCGAGGCAAAGTTTCATACTATAATAACAAGCTCCATAAGAAGAGGTTTCACCTTTCATGGTAGTGGAAAACCCCTTCAGGGTAAACAGGGCGCATCCGGCGCTGTCAGACCCTCCGGGTCTGGCGCCGGACCGGGCTTTCCGCTCCAATCTTTTGCT
>JAIRXO010000252.1 GCA_031268255.1 Spirochaetaceae bacterium | reverse complement strand
TAAAGGACGAGATCATCCGCCGCTGCGACAACGCCGCCAGCGGAGCCCGGCTTATCGACTCGATAATCAACAACAGCATTCTGCCTGAGATCAGCGCGGAATTCCTGCGGAACACCATGGAAGGCCATATCCTTAAACGGGCCCTTATCGACGTAAAAGACGAACAGTTTACCTACAGTTTTGAGAACAAGGAGGATTAGATGCCCACACCTATTGCGACCATCGCCAATTTAACCGCCACCGGGGACGTGATCATCGGCCCCGGCGGCATTACTAGCATTGTTAAGGGCCTGCCGGTAGCCTGTATGGGGGATGCCGTGGCGGGGCCCCTGTGTGTTGCCGGGGTTATCACCATGACCACCGCCTTAACCAGGATAACCAAGGGTCGTCCCACCGCGAATCTGGGGAGCCTTGTTACCGGGGTTTCCCCTATTGGGATTCCCGTATCTACCGCGGTGATGCTCTGCCCCAATGTGACCAGAATAGTGTAGGAGGTCAGGTATGTCGAATGATACCTTTTTGCTGAGGCTGGTTGAAAACAAGTACCCTGATTTGTATCCGTATGATCTGGTTCTGGATGAGGGGATTTCCAGGCTCTACCGGGCGGAACTGACGGTTCTCTCCGAAGAGCGGCATACCCAGCAGGCACTGGCGGCGAACCTGTTGAATAAGGCCGTTTCCATGGGTGTCTCCCAAAAGCTGCAGGACAAAAACGTCACGAGAACCCGCTATCTCCATGGAATTATCACGGGGATAAAAAGCAGCGGTGTTTTCGGCGCAGGAAATAATACCGTTTACAGTTATGTGCTTATCATTGAGCCGAAACTTGCCCGGCTGCGGTTTACCCGCTCTACGCGGCCCTTTTACCGGAAGACTCCTATTGAAATCATTACGGAAATTCTGACGGAACACAGGATTATCACGACGGAATCTCTGCCTTCGGATTATTTTACAATTGCTGATTATAACTCTTACGGGATGTTTGACCAATATGGCAGCTCGGACCTGGCTTTTTTATGGTATATTCTTTCTCTGTACGGTCTGTCTTTTACCTTTCAGCATAAAAGTTTTACCGACGATTTGGTTGAACCGGACCTGATTTTTTCCAACGGCAAAACCTTTCCGGTTTCGGATATTAACTATTCGGACGGACGGACAATCCCGCCGATTGTGGAGTTCTGGTATCTTGCCTCCGATGAAGCGCGGAGTTTCTGGAAAATGGACCGGTGGTCCATGTCCGAAAATATAGGCGTAGACGGTCTTGAGTTGACCGCTCCCTATCCGAACTCCAATTATGGTTCCAGCGGATGGTATCGGGGAATAACCGGGCCGGGGAACAGATACTTTAATTACTCCTCAATGTTTCACGGCTATCAGAGGGATGCGGAGAACGCCGGGATCAACGCGGACGTTTCCCTGATTTTGGACTCGTCGTACCGTGCCTTACATCTTGCCAAGTCACTGTGGACGGGTGCGGCGGCAAACCTGGCGCTTCAACCGGGATCTATTTTTGAACTGGAACACTTTTATGGGGACGATACGCTGATACGGGCGATGGTTACCGCTCTTCATCTTCATTGCAGGGCGCTGTGGCCCACTTATATGGGGGCTCTTTCGGAGGGGACGGATCAGGAGATAACGGAAGCGCAGATACGGTGTGCCGACTATGACGACAATACGGGATGTGGTACCGGAGGCTGGCGGTTTTGTACGGATCCGCGGTTGTTACAGTGATAGATAGGGGGAAATAATGGATGTTTCTGAAATGGAGAGCCAGATCAATTCACTGCAAGAGACGATTGCCTCGTTAAGCGGCAGGATAACTCAAATGGAGAATGTTATTAATTCTTTTGCCTCCCACGGCGAGGTTGCTGAGCTGGAAAACAGGGTTGGCTTCCTCCCCCAATTGACGCAGATGACGGTAACAGACGGCAGCGGCTGTGTGCCGAGAGAGCGTATCGGGACAATTATGTCCGCTCCGCAAGCCGCCTCGAGCTTGCCCGATCCCTACCTGTTTTATGCCACGGAGAGAGTCAACTCAGGCAGCGGGGGGCTGCCGCCCAAAGAGATTCAGATGGTATTGCCCATAGGAGGGCAGCAATCGGGGCTGTATCGGTTTCCCAGAGTTGGCGAAAGAATACTTGTCGCGGAGATGGACAAGGGTAATTTTCTCATGGGGTATTTACCGTCGACCCATACTCCGTTTCTCGGCACGGCGGAAAGCGAAAATGTCGCCGGAATGCTGGATACATTGGGCGAGGTCTTCCGGTATGAAAAAACCGGACCGGATCTCAGTAACAGTGAATACTCCGAGATCGGTTTTCATAAACACGAGGCGGACTGGCCGATTCGGATAGACGAGGAACTGGTTTATCCGGAGATAGACCGGATCAATATTCAATCTACCGGCGACATTCGTACTACTGCTGAAAACCATCATCAGATACAGGCGAAGCGTTTTGAAATTTTGGCAGGCTGCCCGGAAGTGAATCACCGGACACATCTGACCGCGGACGGGGAGCAGCCTTTGGGTGATAATCCGGGGGATGATTCGGCCCTGCACGGAGGGGATGCCCATATCAGGGCCGGCAACAGGGTGGTTATCAAGGCGGAAAACGAAATATGTCTGCAAGTGGGGCGCACCGTACTTTCCATGAGTGATGAAGGGTTTTCGGTCAAGAGCAAGGTCACCAATTCCAACTTTGAAAATGTGCTGGATGCGACATTGGGACTTTCGCCCCGGGACGGTATAAATATGTTTGGGTATAACGTCAATGTTTCTTCGGCGAAGGGGTTTCAAATCGGCGACAGTTACGGCGGTTCCATGTCCAGCACCGTGGGCGTGGTAGGCGTTAACGGCAGAGAGGTAAAGCTCAGCGCCTATGACTCAATGGAATACGCCTACACCACTCTCTACGCGCTGTTTCAAATTATTCAATGTTCGGCATCAGGAGGCGCGGCTATTGACGGAGCGGAAGACGTAAATACGGCGCAATATGTTAATTTTACCTTTGATATGGTGCAAAGAATCATTGAGGTTGTTAAAAATGTCTATGAAGGATACCAGGCCCGTCAACAAACCAAAACAATAGAGGATGAGGAGGCGAGGGTCAAAGCCGCCGAAGAAGAGGTGAGAAAAGCCAAAGAGGATGCCGACAAGGCCGCTGGTGAAGAAAGTGCCGCGGAAGAAAAAGTCAAAAAAGGCAAGGACGATGCCGACGAAGCTGACAGGCAGGCGGAGAAAGCCAAAGCGGAAGCTGATGCGAAAAAGAAAGAGGCGGATGAAGCGGCGGCCAGGAAAGAAGCGGCAGACAAAAAACGTAACGATGACGAGGCGGCGGCGAACAAGGCCAAGGCAGATGCCGATGACGCCGCAGCCAAGGCAAACAAGGCGAAGGCAGATGCCGATGAGGCCGATACCGCAGCCAAGGCCGCCAAAACTCAGGCCGACGATGATGCTGCCGCTGCCCTGCAGAAAAAGCAGGAGGCCGATAGTGCTGGTGAAGCGGCCGCTAAAGCGAAAAAAGACCTGGATAAGGATGAAAAAGCAGGTCAAGTGCTGGATGAAAGGATCGAAGCGAATGAGAAAAGCGCCACACGGCATGACGAAAAAGCCGAGGCTGCCGCAGAAAGCGCGGCAAAGCATGAAGAGGTAGGTGCCGCTCTGGTTGCTGAGACGGGCGCCGTACTCGCTAAAATAGATACGCTGGATAGACAGATCGCTGACGAGAACAATGCAAAAGCCAAAGCCTTATTGGACAAAGAGCAGGCTGTTGCAGAAAAAGCCAGGCAGGCGCTTGAAGCACAAGTTGGCTCTGAAGCGGCTCAGGCAAAGAAAGATAAATTGGAAGCGGACACAGAAAAACAGAGAGCCGATGACGCCCGGCAGAGTGCGGATCAGAAAAGAGAAGAGCGCGAGGCAAACAAACAGAAGATTGAGCTGGATAAGGATGCCGTTACCTCAACCCAACAGGATGCCGACACCAGGAGACAGGAATCCGATGAGGCCCGGAGTAAGGCGGTGAAAAGCAAACAGGAATCCGACGAGGCTGACAGCAATGCCAATACAACGCGCCGGGACGCGGATAAGGCGGAGGCCGATGCTGACAGGAAAAATGAGGCCGCAAAAGGCGCCGAAACAAAGAAAACGCAGTCGGAAATGGAGGCCGGCGCCGCCGCCGCTGACGCTGCTGACAAAAGGCAAAGTGCGGATGACGCCAATGATGCTGCTGCTGCCAAAGTACGTGATGCAGATACCAGGAAGGAGGAGCTTGGAACGGCTGAGCAGGATCTTCAGGCGAAACAGGAAGCGAAGGCGCACGCCGATGCCGTTCTAAAGGAAAAAGAGGCCCAGGCGGCGCAGGCGAAAAAAGACTACGATGCCGCCGTAGCGGCAACCGCAAGCAGCGCTCTTACGGACGAGTTTGATCAGGCTATTGACGTTGAAGGGGAAGCGGTTCATTATGAGCGGCCTGACTACGATCCTGTTAAGGACAAAGTATGACCGCCGGATTCACCTCCGGTGTGAAATCAACTCATTTTTTCAGGGGGAAAAGATGGCATTACGGGATAACAATAATTTTGCGTTTCTGCTCACAAACATACTGGAGACGGCGCTCAAGATAACCGCCGCAACCTATAAAGCGGTGGAGGATTGCCTTAGCGATGTGATGGATTCGAAAATGCGGGATAAATTTAATTTCGCCGCCCTGCTCATAGACACCGGTATCATTGATATTGTTACGGCGTTGCTGCTTGCGACATGGACTTCAAAATCCGCCCAGATAGAATTAAAATCCACCGGAGCGATAACGATTGAAGCCGCGGAAGAACAATCGGTGTATATTCAAAACCAGAGTGACGCGGCGAGTCCGACTCCGGCTATAACCCAGGGGGTGTGGGTTACCCAGCTTGCCGGACACCTTACGGAAATAGGGGGCATCATATCGGAAGCTACTACTTCCATCATGAGCTTTGTTAAGGATAAAAATAAAGAAGATGAACCGGAGGAACTGTAATCATGGGTATTGAAGTTGACGAAGAAATGAGAAACAAAATTTTGATAAACGTTATGCCCCTGATCGGTTCGGTTGCCGTTGCCGGCGTGGTAGCCGCTGCGGGTGCCGTGCTGACAAAACTGTCGGCAACCAATGTCAGGAACAGTACTCTGGCCGGAAACACGACATTGGCCCCTACCGACCAGGATACAGCCATAAGCAGTACAGGTATCGCCGGTACCGAAACGAGTGGCGCCCTATCGTCGGATGGCGTGGCAGTGAACGAAGGCGAGCTTGCCGCCGCATCGACCCAAGCGGGAGTTCAGGAGACCGAAGTAGGCGCCTCAACCGTGGAAACCAGCGCTCTCAATGCGGAGGCGGGCGCTTTGAACACGGATGCTACAGCGTTGGACGTGAGCTAGGGAACTATATGGCGGATAAACTTGATTGGCTAAATAAGCATTTTGTCCTGATCCGGTATGTCTCGGTACCGGAAGTGGTGGAAAAGGAGAATTACAAGCTCCGTCCGGATATTGCGGAACTTTCCAAGGGGGTAGTTAGCGCGGAAGACTTAGTCTACCGGTTCGCGAAACATGAAAAATTCAGGGAAGCCTGCGAACTCATGGCCTATATTGCCCACAGGCGGGCCGGGGTCTGGTGGGGTTATCGCTGTGTGAATGCTCTTGGCGAAGAACTCAAAGAAAACCCGGCGGTAGACCGGGATATCGCCGATATTGCCGCCAGTTTTACCCCCACGGTACCGGATTTTGCCAAAATCAAGCCTCCAGAAGTTGATCCCGCGGTACGGGCGCATGCGGAGGCGGAGTTGGCAAAGGCCCGCGCCAAGGTTCAGGCGGCCCGTGCCAAGGCTGATCCTGAGGTGCTTGCCCTGCTTGAAGAGGCTGTGGAGATCTCGTTTCAGCAGTTTAAGAAGGTTCACGGCATACATCCCATCGATCTGATAAAAAAGGTGGGCGCCCGGCTCGGCGAGAACCGTAACGAGATTGATCCCAATTCGCCTATTTTTAAGGCTGCGGACGAGCTCAAAGCCCAGCTCCAGGCGGCGCGGGCGGATATAGTTGACACGATAAAATCCGTTATCCCCCCCAAAGTGCCGGAACACGAAAAGAAGTTACGGGATAACGCCCTCTCCGCGGTGTACCGCTGGATAGCCGCCCCGGACGAGGTGAACAGCAAAAGATGCCTGGACCTGGGCAACGAATGTCCCGACACCCCCGCGGGGCTTCTGTCCTTAAGCGCGTTCTGGGCCTTCGGCAACCTTATGCCCGGCGGCGAACAGACCGTTCCCACCCCTCCGGGCCTGGCGGCAAACGGCCTTTCCCAGGTGCTGCTGATGTGCGCCCTCCACAAGGGCGGGACCCGGAAGCTCAAGGAACGGTACGAGTTGTATTTCAAACTGGGGATAGACGTGTTAAGCGGAAAGGATAACTGGGAGGAAAGCCTTGCCGATGGGAAGGCGCCCCATGAGATCCGCCCCGCCAACGGCGGCCCTGCCAACGGCGGCCCTGCCAACGGCGCTCCCGCTAATGGCGCTCCCGCCACTGGCTACAAACGGTGGAAGCCGGAAAATCCGAGAATTTGAGAAAAGGAGAAGAACAGAGGTGAACAGATTTTTGACGGTAATGGCGGCGGTTTTTCTCTGCCTTTTGGCGGGTTGCGCCACCCAGCGCAGGGTGGTGGTGGGCCTTTCCCCGGAAATAGAGGACTACTACTCCATGTATCCTTCAATAGAATTTGACGCTGTGGCGGTTACCGGTGAAGAAGCGGATCAGATAAAAAGTGATGGGGTGGACAACTATTTTGCCCCCGGCAGTACCCTACGGAAACGGCTTGATCCCTTTACGGTTTATTTTTCCCAGGAGCGTACCCAGCCCGAAACCCTGCCCTTCCAGTCGGCCTATTGGGACCGGTGGCTCAAGAAAAAACCCGTAACCCTGGCGCTTATCGCGGACCTGCCCCATTCGCCGGATATGGCGGAAGATGATCCCCGGGTCCTCTATATTGACCTCAAGAAGGACAGTGTTTTTGTCCGGCGGGTTTATGTGCAAATTGAACCCCAAAAGCTTACCAGGGTTTTCGAGCCCCCCAGGGACCCAAAGACTAATCTTCCCATAGCAAACATACGGCCGGATAGCCGGGAATCGGCACTAAAAATCCACGAGTGAATAGTTAACCACTATATAAAGGATAGTCTATGCGTTT
>JAIRXO010000191.1 GCA_031268255.1 Spirochaetaceae bacterium | reverse complement strand
GAAATAAAAAAAATAAATTTTCCTGTTGATTATTTTTAATTTCCAGTTTAGAGTAAATTAACTGGAGGGGTTAAAGTTTTATTAACAGTGAAGACGGCCCCCTGAGGTCTGCTTCCGGGAATTGATAAGACTAAAAATTTGATGGAGGTCTGTATGATTGGTCTGAGTTCTGAAAGCGCGGCTAAAAAGCCCGCGGCCAAGAAACCCGCCGCTAAAAAACCGGCGGCCAAGAAACCCGCGGCTAAGAAGCCCGCAGCCAAAAAACCGGCGGCTAAAAAGAGCGCGGTCAAGAAACCCGCCGCTAAAAAACCGGCGGCCAAGAAACCCGCCGCCAAAAAAACGGCGGTCAAAAAGCCCGCAGCCAAGAAACCGGCGGCTAAAAAACCCGCGGCAAAGAAACCCGCCGCCAGAAAACCGGCGGCCAAAAAACCCGCCGCGAAGTGAGCATCTGCTGATACGAAAAAGGGCCATACCGGACGGTGTGGCCCTTTTTCTTTTACGATTGGGATGTCCAGGGCAGACTAACTTGAGGCGAAGCAGCGCCGCCCCAAGCGGAAATTTCCTCCGCCATATTCTCAATACGCCGAAGCAGTGCCTCCAATCCCTTTTTTTTCAGCGCCGAAACAGCCACGCTTGACGGATAACGGTTCTCAAGAATTTCCAGATCGGAAGCGGAAGCGCGGTCGGCCTTGTTAAGGGCGATGAGCATGGGCTTTCCGGCAGCGCCGAGGCTGTCCAGCACTTCCAGCACCGTGCGGTATTGATACTCCGTATTGGGGTCTGAGGCGTCAAGTACAATGATGAGGATGTCGGCGAGGACGCTTTCTTCCAGGGTAGAACGGAAACTTTCCACCAGATCATGGGGAAGTCTCCGTATAAAACCCACCGTGTCGGTCAAAAGCAGGGACAGGCCCCGGGCCGTAACAAGACGCCGTGTTGTGGAATCAAGGGTGGCAAAGAGGGCGTCCTCCACAAAGACAGAGGCATTGGTAAGGGCGTTGAGGAGGGAGGATTTTCCCGCGTTGGTATAGCCCACCAGGGCGCAGGACAGTACGGCGTTTTTTTCCCGCTTTTTCCGCTGGGTATCCCGGCGGCGGCGCACCACCTCAAGCTCAGACTCAAGTTTGTGAATCTGGCGCTCCACAAGACGCTTGTCCGTCTCAAGTTTTGTTTCGCCCGAACCCCTGGTGCCATAGCGGCCTCCCCTCTGGCGGGAAAGGTCTATATATTTGTGGCTCAGGCGGGGAAGCGAATACCGCAGCCGGGCCAGGGCCGATTGCAGTTCGGCCTCCCTGGTTCCCGCCCTGGATGAGAATATCTGAATAATCAGTTCCCGGCGGTCCAGGGCGGAAATGCCGGTGAGTTTTTCCCAGTTTCTCTGCCGTGACGGGCTTAAATCCTGGTCAAAAATCAGGCAGTCAGCGCCCATATCCCGGGCTCTTTCGGCGATTTCTCCGGCCTTTCCCGTTCCCATGCCGTATTGGGAGCCCTGTTCCCGGACCACGGCAATTTCGCCGCTGAGAACCTTTACGCCCACTGCCCGCGCAAGTCCGGTCAATTCATCTAAAAGGGATTTTGCCTCTTCCCGGCCTGTTTTCGCGTCCCTGACGCCTATAAGACAGGCTTTTCGCGGTTCCGGGGCGGTTTCAAGGAGTTTCTTCATATATGCTTCCCAAAATATTGTTTTCCTGGTCAGGATACGTCTATAATTAAATATTATAGAATTCCGATAATATATAGAAGCCTTGCCAGATCAGTAATGGCAGGACGATTCGCTTTACAGGATTGTACATAGTGACGGTGTTTCATAAGGCATCTTTAAGCCTCTTTATAGCTGTTCTCCTTTTTGCCGCCTTTTCGGTGCTGGCTTTTACCGGTTTTTTTGATATTATCGAGACAAGATTTTATAATCCAGCCATTACCAGGGGCCTTTCCAGAGAGCTTGAACAGAACGCTTCCCAGATAGACGGCCTTTTTTCCGAATTGAGCGCCCGTTTTGAAACCTCCCTCAAAGAGGATTCGGTACGCCGCAGTTTCCTTCCCAATCAAAGCGCCGAGGATATTTTTGAACGTTCACGGCTCTACGGAATTCTGCTCGAATCCACTCCGGGCCTGCAATGGGTACGTTTTGTTGATGCCGGAGGCCGGCGTATACATTACTCAAGCTATCCCGGCGACCTGCTCCGCCAGGACAGGTTCAGCGTCGCGTACCATAACTACGACGATAATGTCGAGGCCGTTCCCTACGCAAAACTTGCCGCGCCGGACCAGGGGGGCGTTATCGTAACGCCCGACGAACACAATAACCGCGTCATCTTTTCCCTTCCCTTTTATGATTCCTATGACGCGTACCGTGGAAGCGCCCTGTTTGCCCTTTCCATGCGGGCAGTCGCGGAACAACTGGTACGCCAGGGAAGGCTCAGGGTAGGCGAGGATATAGCCGCAAACGCGGTACCGCCGGGCATCATTCTGGGCCTGCCAAGAACCAGTTCCGCGGCGCTGGAGCCCCTGATAGCCGCCGTCTGGAACGAGGGCATCACCAGCCTTACCCCCCTCAATTCAGATTCAGGGGATACGGTCTTTGCCCTGCTTTCGACAAAAACATCGTATGGGTTCTACCTGGGGCAGCTTGTCAATGACGAGCTGTTTGATTTTCCTTCCTCAATGAAGTTTGTACTTCTCGGCTCCTTCTTCATCACCGCCTATCTGTCGATTTTCTTTCTTTTCAATCTCCGCCAGGACGCCCTGACCGTGATTCAGAACAGGCTCAAACGGCTCCAGATCACCATCTTTGAAGAATACTATGACCGCAAAGGCGATATGGACTGGGAAAGATGGCGGCGGGAACTGGAACAGCGCCGCGAGGATGTCCGCAAAGAAGTAAAGCGGGACATTAAAACAAAAAAACAGGCCGGCTCCGATATAGATACCCTCATTGATAAATCCTGGGACGAGATACTCGGGCTCATAGCCTCACGTCAGGGCGGCCAGCTTACGGCAAACATTGACGAAGCCAAGCTCTCAAGCATACTCAAGAAAATACTGGCCTCTTCTAATGTGAATTTGGAACAGGCGCGGATCAGCGCCCCTGCCGCGCCCCCGGTGAAAACCGTGGAGACCCCGGACGCCGAGGCTGTCGAGGACGCCGAAGCCGTTGAGGATGCCGAAGCCGTTGAGGACGCCGAGGCCGTCGAGGACGCCGAAGCCGTCGAGGACGCCGAAGCCGTCGAGGACGCCGAAGCCGTTGAGGACGCCGAGGCCGTTGAGGACGCCG
>JAIRXO010000165.1 GCA_031268255.1 Spirochaetaceae bacterium | reverse complement strand
CTCTTCGGGCGTAATGCCCGGCTCAACCAAATCGCTGTAGTTGATCTTGATAAGTAAGGGAAAATCTCCGGTACTGCGCCTGATTTCGTCATATATCTCAAAAAGCAGACGCGCCCGGTGCTCTATAGAACCACCGTATTCATCATCGCGCTTGTTAAAATAGGGACTTAAAAATTCGCTGATAAGATAGCCGTGCGCCCCGTGCAGTTGTACGCCGTCAGCGCCGGATTCCCTGCACCGCAGGGCCGCCCTGCCGTAATCTTTTACCAGTTCCCCGATTTCGTCCCGGGTCATGGCCTTTGCCGGCTTGGAGCCGGGCTGTTCGTATAAGGACGGACCTGCGGGGGCTTCTTCTTCTTTAAGGGCCGTGGCTTTTACGCCATCATGTCCAATCTGTACCGCGATTTTACCGCCTTCCCTGTGTACCGCGTCAACAATCGGGGCAAACTGCGCGGGAAAATCCCTGTCGTAAAGCGCCGCGCCATCCAGACCGCCTTTGGGGCACACGCTCATCTTTCCCGTGATAATGAGACCAACTCCGCCTCTGGCCAGGTCCTCGTACACCGCTTTAAGCGCGGCAGTGACGGCGCTGTTTTCAATGCAGCCCATCTCATAGGTCGCGCTCCGTACCAGCCGGTTCTTAATTGTAAGCGAACCAAGCCTGGCGGGTTCAAATAATCTTTTCATCTCTCCTCCTTATTTGGTACGTCTTGACGCGTCAAGGCGCATAATGCTGTTGACAATATCTTTAACCGTAAAGCGGGCCAGGTCCTTTTCCATGGCGTGCTGCGCCGATGACAATGGCCCTTCCAGCACATCAAGTATATGCGATCCCACAATGCACCGCTGGCTGGGATTTTTATGGGTGTCAAACAAGGCCGCTCTCTCTCTCCGTACCGCCTGGTACACATCACGCAGCGTAATATCTCCGGCCTTCTTAAAGAGCGTAAAACCAAGGCCGTCCTTTTTTTGACCCGCCAGTCCGGCTTTTTTAAGTTTTGAAAAAAGGCGCCTTACTACCACGGGGTTTGTATTAACGCTGCGCGCGATCAGATCGGATACTATCTCCGGGTTATCCTTTTTTATATCAAGGACCGCCAAAATATGAACCGCTACGGGAAACTGGGTGTTAATTCTCATGCTGTAACCATTATAGTTACAGCATGAGAATTTGTCAAGGGAAAATTTAAATTTTTGCCAACAATAGTTTCACTCTGGGGCCGCGCAAGGGATTGGAGGGGTTGCGGAGCAAGCCCCCGCAGGGCTGCCCAAAGGGCAGGCCGAGGAGGCCGGAGCGCGGAAGCGCGGAGCCCCGGAAAGCCCGGTCTGCCGGCCTCCGGGCCGGCAGATGCGCCCATATTCTGATGCGCTTGTAATTCCGGCTGTCATGTGGTATAACAAAACAGTCACAAAATGTACCTTGTAAATGTCCGGCGCCTATCCGTATTGTTCTCCCCAGGCGGCCATCCTGACCGGAGGGCTATCCGCGGGCTGCTGCTTGCGGCGGCGTTGTTTTCGGTGATTTCTGTCCGCGCGGGGGCGCAAAGTTTTAGGGCGCTGACCACGTTCCGGGTCATAGAGACTGAACATTTCGATATTATTTTTCCCCGTGAGGCGGAACCATCGGCCCGGCTTCTCGCGTCCTATGCCGACAGGGTGTACGAAGAAGTATCGGGGCTCCTCGGTATTGAGCTTCACCGCCGCGTCCCCGTTACCCTGGCGCCCCATACCGACCGTTTTAACGGTTACATGAATCCCATCCCCTACCCTCACATCATGCTCCTGGACACGCCCATGGATCTTGAATGGACGAGTTTTGCCAACAGCCTTGAGGGTCTTTTTCGCCACGAACTGACCCACGCGGTTTCGCTGGGCAGCAGGGGACCTTTTATGAATTTTCTGCACCGTGTTTTCGGCGGCTGGGTTTATCCTGCCGGAATCAACGCCCCGCTCTTTATGATTGAAGGGGTGACGGTGAGTTTTGAAAGCCTCTCCGGTTTTGGCAGGGCCAATGATCCTTTGGTAAAACAAAAGCTCCGCCAGGCCATTTACGAAGGAAAATTTCTTACGCCCTTTCAGGCCGCGGGGGTCTATGATCTTCCCGGGCAGGAGGGGGCCTGGTACGAATACGGCGGGCTCTTTTCGGCATGGCTTCAAAAAAATTACGGCATGGAAAAATACGCTGAACTCTGGCGTTCCCTTGGCAGGGGTTTTTATTTTTCGTTCTTCGTCTACCGCTCTGGCTATTACCACTACTTCAGGAAGGTATACGGTATTGAATTTCTTGAAGCATGGAATGCCTTTGGCGCTTCCCTTGCCCTCGGCGGTCTTGAGGAAAACAGCGATGAACTTCTTCCCCGGGGAGGCTTTATCAACGCCCTGGCCGCACGGGGAAACCGTGTCTACGCCCTGAGCGCCGGGGAAGGAAAAATCCGCGTCTACGAAAACACCGTCCGCGTCCGCGGGGACGGCGGCGCTTTCGGGGCGGAAGCGGCGCGCACGATTACCGTGGGAATGCAGAGCGCCTACGACATTGATGTTTCGCCTGACGGGAAAACCCTGCTTGTATCAGGCTACCGGCAGGCCGGAGAACGGGCG
>JAIRXO010000154.1 GCA_031268255.1 Spirochaetaceae bacterium | reverse complement strand
CGTCATGACCAGCAATGCCGGGGCCAGGGATATAGGCAAAAGCCTCATTGGTTTCGGCGACAGGGTAGCGGGTGACCGCGAAGTTGACAGCGCCGTGGAGAAAACCTTTACCCCCGAATTCCGCAACCGCCTTGACGCGGTTGTCCGCTTTGCCCACCTTTCCCGGGACATTATGATTTCCATAGTGCAGAAGGAACTGAACCTGTTCAGGCTCCAGCTTGCGGAAAAGAAAGTAAGCCTCGATGTCAGCGACGCCTGTGTCAACCAGCTCGCCGATGAAGGCTACAGCAGGGAATTCGGCGCCCGCAACACCGGAAGGCTCATAGAGGACAAGATAAAATCCTTTTTTGTGGACGAGGTGCTTTTCGGCAGCCTGAGCCGGGGCGGCAGGGCCAGGGCCGATTATGCTGACGGCGCCTACCGTATCGAAGTTACCGAAACCGGAGCGGCTCTCGCGGAGGAGGCCGCCGGCGGGGACAAACATATCTGACATGGCAGGTCCTGATCCTGATTTTCCGTATCTCGACGAAAACCGGCGCTATCAATTTCCCCCGGCTTCATCGGCAAAAGAGGACATAGTCGCCGTCGGGGGTAATCTTTCTCCGGGTATGCTCCTCTCGGCCTATGAGCAGGGTATATTCCCCTGGTACAATCCCGATGATCCGGTTGTCTGGCAGTCTCCCGATCCCCGCTGTGTGATTTTCCCCCATACCCTGCATGTATCACGCTCCATGGAAAAAATTCTCAAACGCCGTGATTTTGAAATTTCCCTGGACAGGGATTTTCCCGCCCTGATAAGAACCTGCGCCGGTATTCCCCGGCCAGGCCAGGGCGGAACCTGGATCACTCAGGATGTCATAGAAAGCTATACCGCCCTCCACAAACTCGGCTGGGCCCATTCAGCCGAATGTTGGCAGGGAGGCCGCCTTTCCGGCGGCTGCTATGGTATCAGGCTGGGAAATGTTTTTGCCGGCGAATCAATGTGTTCCCTTGTACCCAATGCCTCAAAAGCCGCACTGCTCACCCTGGCCCGCCTCATGTTTGACGACGGACTTGCCTTTATAGACTGCCAGGTTCCCACGAAACACCTGCAAAGCCTCGGCGCGGGCGCCGTGAGCCGGGGCGACTACCTCCTGCTGCTCAAAACCCACCTGGAAGGGCGACGGGACAGCGGCGAGGATGACCGCAGGGGCAACTGGGGACTCAGGTACGATATGCGGGAGGGAAGCACTGATTTATTCGAATGCGAATAAATCAGTGCTACTTTAATGTGATTTTTCGCAGTTTTCCGCAGGAAAACGAGAAGAATAATAGGGCAACGCTGAGTGGCCTCAAGTTAATCAGCGTTGCCCTAGGAAAGCCCTCGCTTGCCGGCGCGGGTTCTTTGGGATATAGTACACATCATGGACAGTACAGAGAAAGCGGCCGGAAATGTCCGCGCCCGTTACGCGCCTTCCCCTACGGGGCTTCAGCATATAGGGGGAATAAGAACAGCCCTCTTTAACTATCTCTTTGCCCGCTCGCAGGGCCCCGGAGGTAAATTTCTCCTCCGCCTTGAGGATACCGACAGGACGCGCTTTGACGAACGTTATGTAAAGAACCTCTACGAAACATTTGACTGGCTCGGCTTCCGCTGGGACGAGGGCCCGGACATCGGGGGTCCGGCTGGACCGTATATCCAGTCGGAACGGTTTGATCTCTACAAAAAATACGCCCTCGGCCTTGTCGAACAAGGCAGGGCGTACTACTGTTTTTGTTCTCCCCAAAGAATCGAAGAAATACGCAAGCAAAGGGAAGAAGCCCATTCAGGCGAATCAGGCTATGACCGCCATTGCAGAACCATAGACAGCGTCGAGGCCGGGGAAAGGGCCGCGTCAGGCGAAAGTTACGCCATAAGGCTTAAAATTCCCCTGGGAGAAACGACCCGTTTTCATGACAGAATCCTCGGCGATATTGAATGGAAAAATGACGATGTCAATCCCGACCCGGTGCTCCTCAAATCGGACGGCTTTCCGACCTACCATCTTGCCAATGTGGTTGACGATCACCTCATGGGCATTACCCATGTCATGCGGGCCCAGGAATGGATACCCTCAACGCCTCTCCATGTGATCATGTACCGGAGCTTCGGCTGGGAAGCGCCTGAGTTCTGCCATCTTCCCATGGTCATGGGCCAGGACGGAAAGAAACTCAGCAAGCGCCACGGCGCGACCAGCATTGACGAATTCAGGAAGCAGGGCTACCTCCGCGAGGCTCTGGTAAACTACATCGCCCTCCTGGGCTGTTCCTATGAGGAAGGAAAGGACCTGTATACCCTGGAAGAACTTGCCCGCCTTTTCAGAATGGACAAGCTCAACAAGGCGCCGGCGGTTTTTGACTATAAAAAACTTGAATGGTATAACGGCCAGTATATACGCATGAAAAGCGACGGAGAACTTGCCGGGCTCATCATGCCCTATGCGCTTGAGGCGGGCATCTTTGGCAAAGGCGGCCCGGATGAGGACCAGAAAAAAATCTTTACCGCCAGCATGGCGCTCGTCAGGGAGCGGCTGGTATTTCCCGGCGAAGCGCCTGCCAAGCTGGCCTATCTCTTTGCCGAACCTCCCCTCCCCCCCCTTGAGGAATTTTTTCCCAAAAAAGCGGATACTGGCGCGACAGTGGCGCTGCTTGAAAAAGCCCTCCCCCTGGTCTCCAAAATGGCCCTGATGGACGACGGGGACGCTGAACAATACATCAAGGCCGCCGCCGAAAAAGAGGGGGTCAGGCTGGGAGACCTCATGATGCCCCTCAGGGTCGCCATAACCGGCGCGCGGGTAAGCCCGCCCCTGTTCGGCTCCCTGCGCCTCCTGGGCCCCGACGTTTCCGAAAAAAGGGTGAACAGAGCCATCGCGGCCCTCAAAGGGGCGTTATGAGAATACGCGTACTGGAAGCCCCCCTGGACTTCGGCGCGAACCGCAGGGGCAGCGACATGGGCCCTTCGGCAATACGCCTCGCGGGTCTCAAAGAGGCGCTCAGGGAAATCGGCCATGAAAGCGAAGAGAGCTTTCCCCCGGTAAGCGCCCCCGCCCAGGAATACATTGACCAGGGGGACCCCAGGGCAAAGTTTCTGGAGCCCATAGCCGGAGCCTGTTCGGTCCTGGCCTCCCAGGTGGAAAAAACCATGAACGAGGGCGTCTTTCCCCTGGTGCTGGGAGGGGATCATTCCATAGCCCTGGGAACCCTATCGGGGCTGGGCGCTTTTTACCGGAACAAGGGCGAAACCTGGGGCTGCCTCTGGGTAGACGCCCACGGCGACTTTAACACCCCCGAGACCAGTCCGTCGGGGAACATACACGGCATGTCCCTCGCCGCCGCCTGCGGTTACGGCAGGGAAGAACTCGTACACCTCAACGGGAATTTCAGAAAACTGGACCCGAAAAACACCGCCCTTGTGGGAGTGCGCGACCTTGATCCCCGCGAAAAGGACACCATGCGCGAAGCCGGGCTTACGGTCTACACCATGACTGCCGTTGACCGCCTGGGTATTGCCGAAACAGCACGGGAACTCATCCGCTTTTTTAAGGAACGGGTCGAGCGCCTTCATGTAAGCGTAGACATGGACGCCCTTGACCCCATGATAGCCCCCGGCGTAGGCATCCCCCTTTCAGGAGGTTTCTCCTACCGCGAAGTCCTCCTCCTTGCCGAAGAACTGAGCGCCTCGGGCCTCCTGCGCTCCGCCGAAGTCGTCGAGGTAAACCCCGTGCTTGACGTGCGGAACCAGACCGCCAAAATGGCCGTGGAAATAATACGCCGCCTCCTTGGCGGCACCGTGTACTGACTTTAATTGACATATCCCAAAGACCGCCCTATTATAGTGGTTATGAAAAAGACAATCCTATGCGCATTATTTTTCTGCCAACTGGCCTCTGGATATACGCAAGTAGTATCTGGAAGCGACATAACGGCAACGGCAAGCTCCGAATTACGCGATTCCCGGAGTTTATATGCGGCGCAGAATCTCGTTGACGGTAGTTTCCAGAGCTGGGCAGAGGGTGTGCGGGGAAACGGAACAGGCGCATCCTTTACCCTTACGGTCCGGTGGCCACTATGGATAGCCGGTTTCGCGTTAAAAAACGGATACGGCGACCTTAATTATTTTCAGATGAACAACCGGGTAAAATCGTTTAAAATCTATATTGATGATGAATATATCGAAACCATAGCCGTTAAGGATTCAATTCATTTTGAGCAGTACGCGTTACAAACCCCGGTTGAGGGTAAAAAGATTCGGTTTGTGATAGACAGCGTGTATCCGGGGACTGCCTATGACGATACCTGCGTCGCGGAAATCGCCCTCCTTACGGAGATTTTAGGCGATGAGAATTTTTACCATGTTATTTTGCCTATGGTTTCCTTGTATGAACAGCAGCGTACAAATCCCCGGGGCACTATGGAAAGCGTATCCGACCCCGACAAAATACGGCTGCTTGACT
>JAIRXO010000094.1 GCA_031268255.1 Spirochaetaceae bacterium | reverse complement strand
CCCACGCTCTATCCCTTTGACTGTGTCGGCATTTATGACCGCCTGCGCTTTATACGTCTGGGCGGCTTTGACAGTACCATAAAGAGCCCCTACTGGCAGCTTATGGATTTCGGCGTGCGCTCGCGGCTCTGGGGCGAGGACATAGCCGGCACCCAGTTGGTGCGGGTCTGCTATGACGGCGATGTTCCCCCTGAGGACAGCAGCGCCGGACTGAGCTACAAGCGTTTTTTCCTCAAGAATCTCGCGCCGGTGTTCAGGGGCGATTCGGCCAACCTGCCCCTGGGGCGCTTTCCCGCCTTTCTTTTCAGGAGCGGCGAAGGCCCCTTTGCCGCCTGGGAGGAATATTCAGCTTCCCGGCGCTGGGTGGAACAAAATAAATACCGTTTTACCACTGATATAGAAAATATGGTGAAGAACTGGGAGCAGCCCCTTCCATGACCGCCCTGGTACTCCAGGCCCGGCTCGACTCAAGCCGGCTCCCCCGCAAGGCCCTGCTTCCCCTGGGAGGGCGGCCCCTGATTCAGGCGGTTATGGCGGCCCTTAAAACCGTGGCCGCCGATATCCATGTCCTTGCCTGCGCCGCCGACAGCGAAGCTGCCTTTGCCCCCCTTGCCGCATCTGAGGGTTTTTATATATACGGCGGTCCCAAGGAGGACGTGCTTGCGCGGTACTGCGACGTTATACGCCATTACAAACCCAGCCGCGTCATCAGGGCCACCGGGGATAACCCCTTTGTCTTTGCCGACGCCGCCTGGTCCCTGCATTGCGAAAGCCTTGACGCTTCCTATGGGGCGTACCAGAATCTCCCCTACGGCGCGGGAACCGAGGCTGTCTCCGCTTCCGCCCTGCTCAGGGCGGAAAAAGAGGCCCTGCTCCCTGACGAGCGGGAACACGTCTGCCCCTATCTCTACAGGCACCCCGAACTCTTTTCCCTGCACCGCCCTCCCGCGCCTGACGCCCTGGCCCGGCCCGGCCTGCGCCTTACCGTTGACACCCCTGAAGATTACGAGAGGGCCCTGGTTCTGGAAGCGGCCCTGACAGGGCGTTTTGGAAATTCCCCTGAGCGTTTCAGCGGCAGGGCGGTCATCGAGGCGGTGGCCTGTTTTAAGGAGATGGAATGAAGCGGGTTCTTGTGGTCCCCGCGTGCGAGGCGGGAAGGGGAGGGGGCCACCTGGTCCGTTCGGGAACCCTGGGGGCCGAACTGGGGGAACTCGGCGTCAGGGCCTTCCTCTGCCCCGCCCCTTCCCGGCGGGATACAGACGGCCTGGCTTTCGCGCGTTCTGTCCTTGAGTCCCTGGGCATAGAAAAGGAATTAATTCTTTCCGCCGCCGAATGTGCCGGGGAAAAATGGGACCTGATAATCCTGGACCGTTTCAGCACTCCCCGGAAAGAATACCGCCAGTGGGCTTCCCTCGCGCCTGTATTGGGTATTGATGAGGGCGGACCCTGCCGCGCTTCTTTCGACTTTCTCCTTGATCTGCTTCCCCGCCTCAGCGGGAATTTTCCTCCCAACTGGGTAAGGCCAGGTCTCCTCAGTCTGCCTAAAAACAGGCGGCCATCCTTTTACGCCCAGGCGGAACCGGGAAAATTTCGCGTGCTTGTCAGCTTTGGCGTCGAAGATCACGAGGGGCTTGCCCCGGCTTCGGCCCGTATCCTCTCAGGGCTTACGGAAGATGCCGAAATAGAACTCCTCAGTCCCCGCCGCGATCTGCCGCCTGAGTACCGCCGCCGGGAATTTGTCCCCTGCCTCAGGGAAGAACTTGCCTCCTACGACCTTTTGATCACCCACTTCGGCCTGACCTGTTTCGAGGCCCTCCACGCGCGCCTTCCCGTACTGCTCCTTTCTCCCACAGCCTACCATGAAAAACTCTGCCTCAAGGCCGGCCTTCCTTCCCTGGGTACAGGAAAGAAGGGTCTTGCCGCCCTTGAAAGATTGTGCCGCGAAACAGGCCGCGGGCCGGGCCGGGCCGGGAACCGGGACGCTTTTCTTGCCCCCTTCCGGGAACAATGCGCCGCCGCCGCCGGACGGCTTGGTCTTGAGGCCCAGCCGGAACAAAGCCTGGGGCAGTTCATCGCCGCTTTTGATCTGGTGAGGGCAGATACGCGGCGCTGCCCTGTCTGCGGTTCCGAAGCGGCCTCCCGCGTTTTGGGCCGTTTTGGGGACAGGACCTACCGGCGCTGCGCTTTCTGCCGGACCGTGTATATGAACCGCGCTGTTCCGCCGCCTGTGGTATACGGAAAAAATTATTTTTTCGATGACTACAAAAAGCAGTACGGAAAGACCTATCTCGAAGATTTCCCTCACATCAGGGAAATGGCCTCGCTCAGGCTCAGGACCATAAAGACCCTGCTCGGCCCCGGCGCGTTCAAAAAGAAAATCAGGCTTCTTGATATTGGCTGCGCCTACGGACCCTTCCTCGCCCAGGCCAGGGACGAGGGCTTTGACTGCCTGGGCATGGATCCCTCAGACGACGCGGTGCGGTATGTAAAGGACAGCCTGGGTATTCCCGCTGTCCAGGGCTTCTTTCCTGAAACAAGCCCCCCCGGCGGGGGTTTTGACGTTATTACCCTCTGGTATGTTATCGAACATCTTGGCGAAACAGGGAGAGCCCTTGACGCCCTTGAGTCCCTGCTCAATCCCGGCGGCATACTTGCCCTTTCGACACCTTCCCTTTCAGGCGTTACCGGGCGTTTCAGGCGGCGGCTTTTCCTTGAGCGCAGTCCCCAGGACCACTGGATAATCTGGCAGCCCTCTATGATGAAAAAACTGCTTGCTTCCCATGGAATGATCCTTGAAAAAATTATCGTCAACGGGCATCATCCCGAACGCTTTCCCCTGATTGGAAAATGTCCGGGATGGATTCTCCGTTTTGTAAAAACCATAAGCGTACTCTTTGGCCTTGGAGACGGTTTTGAGGCCTACGGAAGAAAAAGGGGCTGACTGTGAACGAATGGATAATGATACTGGGCGCCGGGGTCATGCAGGAAGCGGCCCTGCGCGCCGCCGGGGAAATGGGCATAAACACCCTGGCCGTGGACGCCAACCCGAAAGCGCCCTGGGCCGGCCTTGCCGGGCGCTTTGAGTGTGTTGACCTCAAGGATAAAGACGGCCTCCTTGCCCTCGCCTCGTCCCTCAGAGGCAGTGAAAGAATCTCCGGCGTTATGACAGCGGGGACCGACTTTTCCGCCTCAGTGGCCTGGGTGGCAGGACACCTGGGACTCCCCGGCATATCCTACGAAGCAGCTCTGGACGCTTCGGACAAATCCCGCATGCGCCGGCGTTTTGCCCTCGCGGGGCTTCCTTCGCCGCCTTTCACCGTATTTGACAAGCTCCCGGACGGCGTACCCGATCTGCCCTTCCCCTTTCCGGCTGTTGTCAAGCCCGTGGACAATATGGGCGGCAGGGGCTGCCGCCGCGTTGACGGCCCCCCGGAACTTGCCGCCGCCCTCAAAGACGC
>JAIRXO010000091.1 GCA_031268255.1 Spirochaetaceae bacterium | reverse complement strand
CGATTTCAGTACCATTGCCACGGTGCTTCCACTGGGGAGGAAAACGCGGTATACCTTCAGTTCAGCCCGGGATTATGACTGGTATTCCCTTTCTGTTCCCCGAGGGGGAAAGCTGACCGTTTATACCGAGGGCAACAGTGACCCGGAAATACTGGTTTGCTACAACCCTTTTTCCGACGAGACGCTGCGCAGTACGCTTATCGGTGAAAACGATGATATTGATATTGACAGGAGAAATTACAATGCCCGGGTCCAGAGCAATGTACGGGCGGGGACCGTTTATATTCGTGTTAAACCCGCCAGCATCATCTCAAACTCTGTGGATTACACTATCTGCACGGAACTGGAATAGAGGCAGGGGGCGCAAGGGTGTCAGTCACTCTTTGCTTGGGGGGTAGCGGAATAACAAACGCGCAAGCGTTTTTATGGAGCGCAGGGGGGCGCGTAACAAAAATCCTTTCGGGCTTTTGTTTTGGAGTTTGCCTACGGCAAACTCCACGGGCGGGTGGTATACGGCAGACGGCGGCGGGGAAATGCGCCCCCCTCCTTACCTTCTGCCCAGGCCCATAAAAAAGAGCCGTATTGAATCCCACAGCCTCTTAAACCAGTTTCCCTGTTCCAGATTGTTTTTCAGCGTCAGGGGGATGCGGTAGAGTTCTCCGTCATCGTCAAAGAGAATGATTTCGCCTACGGCGCTTCCGGCGGGAAGCGGGGCCAGTATTGGTTCGTTGATGACGGTCTGGAAGCGGATGTTCCTGCCCCGTTCTTTGGGAACCGTGCGTTCCGGTCTTGAGCCGGGAATCAGGGCCGCGTTTTTTTCTTTGGCCTTCCAGACGCCTATGGGTTCGGGTTCGGGGATTTCCGGTCTCAGGGTTTTGAAGGCGCTGAAGGCCCATTCCAGGAGGGCGAGGCTGTCATTGGTTCTGATCCTTTCGCCCTGGCCGGCTGAGGGCGCGCCGAGGAGGACCGCGGCAAAGCGGGTTCCGTCCCGTTCGGCGCTGAGGGCTATATTGTAGCCTACTTCGTCTATATAGCCTGTTTTAAGGCCGTCTACTCCGGGAAAGAGACGGAGCAGTTCGTTGCGGTTGGGCTGTACTATGGTTCCGGGTCTTGAGCGCAGCGGGGCCGGGACATTGGATGCCCTGGGATAGGCAAACTGCCTGACCGAATGATACGCGGCGGGGGCTTCCGGGTGGCGGACAAGGTAGAAACAACAGAACCGGGCGAATTCCAGGGCGGTAGTTTTATTGTACTCGGAAATGCCCGACGGTTCGACAAAGGATGTGCTGGTCAGTCCGAGTCTTTGGGCTTCCCTGTTCATGCGGTCTACAAAGGCTTCCACCGAGGTCTCAAGGTACAGGGCCGCGGCCATTGCCGCGTCGTTTCCCGAGGGAATGGCAAGGCCGAGGAGTATCTCCCTGAGGCTTACGGTCTGTCCCTCGTCGAGGAACATGAGGCTTGACCGGGGGGGCTGGTTTCTCGCCCAGCTTGCCGGGGGAAGGCTGACTATATCATCAAGCGAAACCCTGCCTGACGATACATCCTCAAGAACCAGGTGCATGGTCATGAGTTTGGTAAGGGATGCCGGGGGAAGCTCCTCGTCGCCGTTCTTGCTGTAAAGAACCGTTCCGGTAGCGGTATCAATAAGCGCCGCGGCCCGGGAGCCCAGAACAGGCGCCTGGGCCTCCAGGGAGGACGCGAGCAGAATCAGGAGGAGAAGCGGGACGCGGCGTTTCAGCAATGCCTACTACCTCACAAAGATGGAATATTCTTCATCGTCATCGGATTACAAAATATTTTTGTTTTCCGATTGTGGCCTCACAAAAATAGAATATTCCTCGTCGTCGCCGGAATAATGGGTTACTCTTATGAAGTAAGTCCCGGGTTCAAGATTGGCAATCAAAAGGGCGTTGTAGTTATCACCCGAATCATCATCGGAGTTGATGCTTGAGCCGTCATCGCCGCTTCTGTAAAGCTCTATGTTGGTGTCCACATCTCCTTCGGTTCCGATGATGTAGTTGCCCCTCCCCGCTACGGTGAAGGTAAACCAGTCCTCGGTATCGCTGTCGGAGAGGGTGTTTCCCGAAAGAACCTGATTTACGGAAATCGGTGTTGCCTGGGTTCTCGTGTTGTTGGGTTCGTTTTTATCCAACACCACATATACTGTTTCCGCGTGGAGGACGTAGTCGCCGGTTTCCTCTTCGCTGTAGCCTCTGACCACAAGATAATAATTGGTGTTGTTCCGCTGCCTCTGGGGAATAAAGGTAACTCTGGCATTGTAGTCGCCGCCGCTGTCATCGTTCTCGGCAATAAGTTCATCCCCCAGGTAAAGCTCAATGTAGGTATCGCTTTCCCCGGTGGTGTAGATGGCAAGCCCTTCATTGTCCTGGTACTGGAACGAGGGAAACCTCAGTATAAACCAGTCCGTGTCGCCGCCGTTGGCGTCGGGGATCAGGGAGAGGGTTTTTGGCAGGCTGCTTATGTCCAGGGATTTTGCCTGGCTCCTGGTGTTATTGGGCTCGTTGGGGTCGGGAGTCAGGACTATGGGGTTGATAAAAAGGGTATACGGCCCTGAATCGCCGCTATAGCCCTCGATTTTGATATAGTAGATTCCGGGGCTTGAGAAAGCGGCCTTTATGCCCGCGTTATAGCCGTCGTTGGCATCGTCGTTCTCGGCAAAGACCTCGGACGCCGAATTGGGGCCGTATATGGTCATCACGGTATCAATGCCGCCTTCGGTCCCTATACTGAGCGTCTGGGCCTGGGACAGGGTAAAGCGGAACCAGTCCTCGTCATCCTCCTCAAGGCTGAGATCGGTAAGGCGCAGCGAGGTTCCCGAAAGGGCATAGGCGCCGGTAGCCGAATTGTTGGGCTCATAGCGGTCCCCGGACTGGGCCCCAAGGAAGGCCCCGGTGATAAACAACAGCACAGGAATAAGTAACAGTCTCTTCATCATTTTGATTGCTCCTTTCTGGCGGTACAAACCGCCGTGGTAATGGGTAACGCGAAGCGTTAGTAGAAATGCGCTAAAAATCCGCCTGGCCCGCCGAGCGGGGATAGGGGATAACATCCCGTATATTTGCCATGCCGGTAACATACTGAACGAGCCGTTCAAAGCCCAGCCCGAAACCTGAATGGGGGACCGTCCCGTAGCGGCGGAGGTCCAGGTACCACCAGTAATCCCGGATGTTCATCCCCGCTTCCTGTATCCGGTTTTCCAGCCGGGAAAGGTCATCTTCCCTCTGGGAACCGCCTATGATTTCGCCCAGCCGGGGCACCAGTACATCCATGGCCCTGACGGTTTTTCCGTCGTCGTTTTGCTTCATGTAAAAGGCTTTTATGTCTTTGGGATAATCGGTAACAATGACCGGGCCTCCGGCGATTTCCCCGGTAAGGAATTTTTCATGCTCGCTCTGGAGGTCGCAGCCCCAGTAAGGTGAAAATTCAAATTTATCCTTGTGCTTCTCAAGTTCGGCCACCGCGTCGGTATAACTCATGCGGGTAAAGCTGGCGTGTATCACCTGGTCCATGGCGGCGATGATTCCCTTTTCAATATGAGTATCAAAAAACCGCAGGTCCTCGTCACACTCGGCCCTTACCAGGGTAAAAAGGAATTTGAGGAAATCCTCGGCAAGGTCCATGTTATCCGCAAGAGAGGCAAAGGCCATTTCGGGCTCCACCATCCAGAACTCGGCCAGGTGCCGGGTGGTGTTGGAATTTTCCGCCCTGAACGTGGGGCCGAAGGTATACACGCGGGAAAGGGCGGTGGCATAGGTCTCCCCTTCAAGCTGGCCTGAGACAGTAAGATAACTGGGCTTGCCAAAGAAGTCTTTTGTGTAGTCAGGCGCCTTGCCGCTCTTTGCCAGTTCCCCAAGGTCGAGGGTTGTTACCTGAAACATGGCGCCGGCTCCCTCGGCGTCGCTTGCGGTGATGACCGGCGTATTGATATAGAAAAAACCCCGGTCCTGGAAAAACCGGTGTATGCCGAAAGCCAGACGGTTCCGCACCCGCATGACAGCGCCAAAGGTATTGGTACGGGCCCTGAGATGGCTTATTTCCCTGAGGAATTCGAGGGAGTGCCGTTTTTTTTGCAGGGGGTAGGCGGCTGTGCCGTCTGAATTTTCCGCCGGAGCGCCGCCTAAAAGGACAATTCCGGCGGCGGCAAGTTCGGCCTTCTGGCCCTGCGCCGGGGAGGGCACGAGGAGCCCCTGTATCTCCACCGAAGCGCCGGTGGTGATTTTTGCCAGGGCGCCGGTGATTCCCCCGTCAAGCCCCTTTTCCCTGTCAAAGGTACACTGGAGGCCGGAAAAGCAGGACCCGTCGTTTACCTCGATAAAAGTGAGGTTCTTTAACTCCCGTTTGGTTCTTACCCAGCCCCTGACCGTGATGTTCTGGGACAGGGCTTCGAGGTCCAAAAGCTCTTTTATGAGGGGGTAAAGCATAATCCACTATACCAGGATTTTCAGGTCAAGGAAAAGGGGGCTTTTCTCCTGTTTCCCTTGACCAGATAGATAAAGTC
>JAIRXO010000242.1 GCA_031268255.1 Spirochaetaceae bacterium | reverse complement strand
ATAAAAGCAGGCAAAACTGCACATAACAGGTTTGTATATGCTCCGCCGCCGTTACCGGGGTATACACGGAACTGGACTTCGGTTATAAGGTAACGTCAATATTGCCCTATTAGGGTGTGCTGCGCCGCCCCGGAGGGCGGCGTAAAACACTTTTAGAGGAAGTTTTGCGACTCCAAACTTGGACGCTGCCTTCAAATAGAGCATAATCGCCGCAAAACTCAGGGCATCGACGTTTATTCACAGTGGGGTCTAATACCCCGCCCTTTAGGGCGGTTAGAGTTGGCAACACCAACAAAAAGTGGCAGTAGGCCCCACAGAGGCTCATTTTCAAGTACCGTGAAACTGCCAAAATAAAGTAAATGCCGATGCCCTGAGTTTTTTGAATATCCCTTGACATACGTGTAAATAACACGTATACTCATACCATGACGGTACGGGAAGTTTTGAAACTTTTGCGTGATGATGGCTGGTTTGTGTATGAGCAGAATGGTTCTCATGTCCAGCTTAAACACCCGGCTAAAAAGGGTCGTGTAACCGTCCCGAACCATAGAGGTGATATAAAGAAGGGAACCCTTCGCAGTATCCTCAAACAGGCCGGTTTGGAATAAGAGGAGATTGCTATGCGTAAACTTACCTACCTTGCGGTTTTTGAGACCGATGAAACTACCGGAATCAGCGTCTATTTTCCTGATGTTCCGGGTTGTGTTTCGTGCGGTGATAATTTTGATCATGCCCTGCAAATGGCAAAAGAAGCGTTGTCCCTGCACATCTACGGTATGGAGAAAGACGGAGAACCGCTGCCTCCCCGTACCGACAATATCCCTGAAACCAGGTCCGGTGATTTGGTTGTTCCCGTGTCTGTTTACCCCGATGCTGTTAAAGATGAAATGAACAACCGCAGGGAAAAGACTACGGTTACTATACCCCGTTGGCTTAAAGAAGCTGCCGAAGCGGAGGGCATTAACTATTCCCGGCTGCTGGAAACCGCGATTAAAGAATCTCTGGGGATTGCCTCTTAAAACGCCAAAGATATGGCAAATTTGAAAATCCGTGGGGCAAAACGCCGCCAGGTCTCGCGGCGGCTTTTACCTTTCCCGTACCTGGAAGGGTATGGCGCCGGAGAGGCCGTGTTCGGGGGGAGCGAGCTGTTCCCAGATTGAAGGCTCAAGAACGTCCTTGTCAATATGGGTATATATCTGGGGGGTAAAACCGGGGACCGGATGGAGGCTGTATCCCGAATTGAGGAAGCCCAGGTTAAGGCCGGGGCCTGAGGAATTTTCGGGGCTCATGCGGACCATGCTGGCGCTGTCGCGGGTGAGGGAATCCCAGGCCCGCGATGATTCCGCATAAAAGGCAAGTGCCCTGGGTCTGTAGGCCGGGTTGCCGGTGCTGTCGGCAAGGGCGTCCATAGTAACGCCGAGGTTGTTCCTGAGTACCATTATACGCTCGGCAAGTTCCATGTGTTCGGGTCTTTCCCGGGGCTGGAGCAGGGGGAAGCGGGTTCTTTCGGCATCGAGGAGTTCAAGCAGCATGGTGTAATAGCCTTCGGCGGTGTAGTAATCAGCTCTCTGAAACGAAGTGTTTCCCAGGGCATAGAGCATGCGCCTGTTGAGGGGCATGGATGACGATGCTTCAAAAAAGTTTTCCAGAGCCGCTTCCCATTCCTGTCTCTGATAATGGGCCGCGCCTGTACGGTAGAGTATTTCAGGCGGCGCCCAGCCGCAGAGTTCAGCGTCGCCGTAATAACGCAGTACAGCGCCCATGTTTCCGTCTTTCCTGAAATACTCAAGGTCTCCAAGGTCGGCGTAAAGCCTGCCGTACCGGGGGGAACGGCGCAGGAGGTTTCGTCCCAGGGCGTCCTCAAAAATATTGATTCCCTTGACGAGCTGTTCTTCCGCGGGGAACGATTCGCCGTCCAGGGTCAAAAGCCACGCGTAACGCCGCTGGGCTTCTATGCGGTCGGAGATACGGTGTATTGAATTCTCGGCGGCACTGTCAAAGGCCCGCACCGCGTTCTGGAGGGCCTGCCTTTCTTCGGCGGGGCTCCCGTAACGGCTGTAATACCGGGAAAGCTGGTAGTGGGCTTCGGGATAGCCGGGATTTGAGTCTACCGCCCTGAGCAACAGGGCCTTGAGATTTTCTATGCGGCTTATGTTTTCGTCGGGAACGCCTCTGGTTTCTTCAAATATCTTGTCCAAAAGATAGCCGCCAAGTTCGGTAAGGCCGGGGGCGGAAATTTTACTGTTCCTGTTTGACATGAAGTGAACCTGCAGGGGCAGAACCTGGCCGAGCTGGTCGGTGCGTATAAAATACTTGAGCATGCGCTCCAGAAACGCATCCTTTTCACCGTATCTTTCTATGAGGCGGGCATAGGATCGTCGGGCATCCTCATAGTACTGGGCCTTTACTTCCTGGGGAAGCTCGCTGCCGTCGTCGCTTCTGCCGTTGTCTCCCCAGAGGAGCTTGTTATCCCCCTGGGCAAGAAGGCCCTCCCGGTCATCAAGGGAATAATCGAGGATATTGTACCGCAGGATTTCATCGGCCTTTTGGTAATTCATAAGATAATTGGTCTCAAGGTCCGCGTAATCAAGAGCGCCCTGCTTGTCCCGCGGATAATTGCGGAGCAGTTGTTCGTATTTATTTTCGGCGTCAATGTACTGCCGCGCGTCACGGAACCCTTCCGCGTAACGGAAAAACCATTTCTTGATACGCCGTATTCTGCGGGCCTCCTCAAAAACCGCGTTGGCCTGGGTATAGTCTCCGGCCTCAATGCGGGCATAGCCCCGCTTGTAGGCATTGTCTGCCCGTATGGGAGTAAGGATGAACTGGTTCACCAGATAACCCAGGGAAAGAACCAAAAGGCAGCAGAGTACAACGATGCGGAATATGGGGAGGAAGCTGTGTACGAAAATATAGGCGAAACTTGACTGCTCTGCCTCAAGCTCCGCGCCGCTCTTTTTTTCAAAGCCCCGGGGAATGGGTATGGAACGGCCTAGTATCTTTCCTGCCAGCGCGGCGCTTTCCCGAGGGGGAGCGCCGCTGATGAGTTTTTTTATCAGGGCGCTCATCATGTCCGGCGCAACGGCCTGTTCGGCGATGAGTTCTTCGCAGGCGATTCTGAGATTCAGCGGATAGGAGCTAAGGGTCGCTTCAAGTTTTTCAAGGTCTTCCTGGGAAAGTTGAATTTCTTCCACGTCCCCCGATGCTTCAAGTCCGGGCCGCGCTCCCCCCGGAGGCGTCCCGGCAGCCTGGGCGGAAGCCGCGCCGGAAAAGACATCGTCTATGCCCGAAAGGGAGAATTCATCCATGTTCCCCGGTTCGGAGAAGGTAGAATCATCAAGGCTGAGGTCAAGATCGGACATGCCGAAATCAGAGGACGAACCATCAGGATTAAAATTGTCAAAAGAATCAAGCGGACTCTCATGGGGAAGTTCTCCGCCAAGCTCAAAGGATTCCCCGCCCAAGTCCTCCCCATCAGGGAGTTCCTCCCCGGCCGGGGCTTCTTCGCCCGGCGAAACTTCCGCGTTGAAAGCGTCATCAAGACCGCCTGCTTCCGCCCCGCTCCCGGTGTCATTTTCCCGCTCCGTCGCGGAAAGGGCATCTTCGGAAAAAAGGGAAAGTGCTTCCCCGTCAGACCCGAAGTCAGGCATTTCAAAGGCGTTCTCAGCTTCCGGCAGCTTTTCCGCCTCAGGGGACAGGTCCGG
>JAIRXO010000075.1 GCA_031268255.1 Spirochaetaceae bacterium | reverse complement strand
TGTCAACGGCGGCGCCATCGCGTTAGGGCACCCCGTAGGCGCTTCAGGCGCCCGTATTCTCGTGACCCTGCTCTACGAACTCAGGCGGCGTCAGGCCAAAAAAGGCCTTGCCACCCTCTGCGTAGGCGGCGGCATGGGCGTCGCGGCGGCAGTGGAAGCCCTGTAGATCGTCATCCTAAGTAATTAGGGCTGTCCCCAGGGGCAGCCCTTTTTAATTTTTTGTAAATGAATTCTACATTTTTTGAAATCGCGGAAGCCGGACCTTACATGGTGTATATTCAACCTGTAAAAAAACGCTGAAAATGGTGTTATTTTCAATATAACATGACTAAATGCGGAACCAAGAATATTTTTCCCCCGGAGCTTACTTGGCACGTTTTTTGCTTTTATGGAACCGGAGGTGAACCATGTTAGCGTTCTTAGGTTTTTTTACGGTTATTGCCATGCTCGTTCTGATCATGACAAAAAAGGCGGCTCCGGTTATCGCCCTCATCGCGGTTCCGGTGATCACCGGAGTTATTGCTTCTTTCTTTGCCCCGGTAGTAGACGGCAAGGCGGCCTTTGCCGCCCTGGATATGGGCAAGTTCATTACCGGCGGCATAGGGACTGTGGCGGCGACAGGGGTAATGTTCATTTTTTCCATCCTGTTTTTCGGGGTGCTTACCGACGCGGGAACCTTTAAGCCCATCATCAACGGCATCCTGAAAGTCATAGGCACAGACCCGGTTAAAATTGCCCTGGGCACGGCCCTCCTGGCGATTATAGTCCATCTGGACGGGTCAGGCGCGGTAACCTTCCTCATCTGCGTGCCGCCGCTGCTTCCCCTGTATGACGCGGTGGGCATGAAACGGACCAGCCTCGCCACAGTCGTGGCCATGTCCGCCGGAACCATGAACATAGTACCCTGGGGAGGGCCAACCCTGAGGGCCGCCACCGCCATGGACAAAATGGATGTGATGACCCTGTTTAATCCGGTGATCGTCCCGATGATATTTGGTCTTGCTACGGTATTGGTGTTTGCCTTTCTTATAGGCCGCGCCGAGAAAAAGCGTATAGGCGCGGTGAGCCTTTCGGGTGTTACCGCCAAAGCGGAAGAACTCAGCCCCGAAAAAGCGGCCCTGCTCAGGCCCTCTCTTTTCGGCGTCAATGTTATTCTTATTATCGCCACCATTGCGGGACTCATCGTGCTGGCCAAGTGGTTTGCCCCGCAGGTTGTGTTCATGTTCGCCTTTGTGCTTGCCATTGTGATAAACTACCCTGATCCAAAGGTTCAGCGCGAGCGGGTTGACGCCCATGCCAAATCGGCGATAATGATGGCCTCGGTGCTTTTTGCCGCCGGAGCCTTTACCGGCATCATGAGAAGCACCGGCATGATTACCGCCATGTCGGAGGCCCTGGTGTCCATCATTCCTTCTTCGGCTGGCCGCTTCTTCCCGCTTATTACCGGCATTATCGCCATGCCCGCGTCCCTGCTCTTTGACCCCGATTCCTTCTACTTCGGCGTGCTTCCTGTACTTGGCAATACCGCCGCGGGATTCGGCGTTGAGGCGGTCAATGTGGCGAGGGCGGCCATACTGGGCCAGATGACCACCGGTTTCCCGGTTTCTCCCCTTACGCCCTCTACCTTCCTCCTCATAGGACTCTCCGGCGTGGAATTCGGGGAACACCAGAAAAAGACCATTCCCTATGTATTCTGTATTACCATAGTGATGCTTGTGGTTGCCCTGATCACCGGCGCGATAAAAATTTAGGGGTTTATAATGAAAACAATACGCATAGGAAGCGGAGCTGGTTACGCGGGGGACCGTCTTGAACCGGCGCTGGAGCTTATTGAAAAGGGCAATATAGCCTACATCAGTTTTGAATGTCTGGCCGAACGCACCATTGCCATCGCCCAGCAGGCAAAGCTCAAGGACCCTTCCAAGGGGTACAACAACCTGCTTGAATACCGCATGGAACAGGTAATACCCCGGGCCTTCAAGCACAAGGTCAAGGTTATTACCAACATGGGCGCGGCGAATCCCGAGTCCGCCGCCGAGGTATGCGCGGACATCGCCAGGAAGAACGGAATCGCGCCCCTTAAAATAGCGGCGGTTCTCGGTGATGACGTGATGGACAAACTGGACCGGTACAAGGATACCGAAGTCTGGGAAACCAAAAAGCCCTTAAAGGAACTTGACGGCGAAGTGGTTTCGACTAACGTGTACCTGGGGACGGCGGGCATAGTCGCGGCCCTTTCGGGCGGCGCCGATATTGTCATCACCGGCAGGGTTGCCGATCCGGCCATTTATATGGCGCCCCTGATTTACGAATTCGGCTGGAAGATGGATGATTGGGATATGCTCGGCAAGGGAACCCTCGTAGGACACCTGCTTGAGTGCGCCGGCCAGGTTACCGGCGGCTATTACGCTGAACCGGGGAAAAAGGACGTTCCCAATTATCATCTTTTGGGTTTTCCCATTGTTGAATGTCAGGAGAACGGGGACTTTTTTGTGACCAAGGTTCCCGGTTCGGGGGGAGTGGTAAACCGCCATACCTGCACCGAACAGATGATTTACGAGATTCACGATCCTGAAAATTACATAACCCCTGACGTAATCGCCGATTTCTCCGGGGTTACATTTGAGGAGGCGGGACAAGACAAGGTTATTGTCAGGGGCGGAAAGGGAAAACCCCGCACCAGGACCTTAAAACTTTCCATAGGCTATAAGGACTGTTTTATAGGCGACGGTTCAATCAGCTACGGCGGTCCTGGCTGCCTCGAGCGGGCAAAACTTGCCGCCGATGTGGTAAAGAAGCGCCTTGAACTGAGGAAGATACCCATCGAGGAACTCAAGATGGATTTTATCGGAATCAACGCGATTTACTGGAACCACAAGCGCGACTGCAAGACCCCCGAAGAAATACGCCTCCGGGTCGCCGGCCGTACCAAAGACAGAGTGTCGGCGTCGAGAATAGGCCAGGAAGTCGAAGCCCTCTATGTCAACGGACCTGCCGGAGGCTGCGGCGCCGAACAGGGCGTGCGGGAAATTATTTCCATAGCCTCATTGCTCATCGACCGGAACGACGTACAGCATCGTCTTGTGTACAAGGAGGTAAAATAATGAAACTCTGGGACATTGCCCATTCCCGTACCGGGGACAAAGGAAACATTTCAAACGTGTCTCTCATAGCCTACGACCTCAAGGACTATCCGCTCCTCAAGGACAAGGTTAGCGCCGCAAAGGTCAAGGAATGGTTCGGCGATATGGTCAAGGGAGAAGTCGTCCGCTACGAACTGCCCCAGCTTGGCGCCATGAACTTTGTCATGTACGATGCCCTGGGCGGCGGCGTAACCCGTACCCTGTCTATGGACATGCACGGCAAGGGCATAAGTTCGTATCTTTTGGATATGGAGATTTAGCTGGTTTTTGGGGGCTGTCCATCGGCCAATTGGGGCAGCCCTATCCGTATTTCCCCTACGGTAATGTCATCCGCCGGAGGGACCCTGCCGCACCAGCGCCTTATTTCGGCTTCCACGGCGTCGTCAAGGCTTACGCTGCCGTGTAAGTCTTTAAGCAGGTTGAGGCAGCGATCCATGCCATAGGCAGCGCCCTGGGGGTTTTTCATGTCAAGGAGGCCGTCCGAAAAAAGCGCGATGCGGAGTTTTTGTTTGAGCGGCAGAATAAAGCCTTTTTTCGCGCCGGATTTTTCTTCTATGCCCAGGGGAGGGTACGCGGCGGGAACCGCGAGG
>JAIRXO010000073.1 GCA_031268255.1 Spirochaetaceae bacterium | reverse complement strand
GCGTGAGTGTCCAGCAAGTATCGGCCCATCTACATATAGTCCTTAAAGTCCTCAAGGGGCGCGTCAAAGTCATCCGCCATCCAGAACTCCCCCTTGGCGCAGCCGAATACCCGTTTTTTCCTCTGCTCCGGCTGTCCCGCCGCCTGGGGCGTAAAGGTAAGGATAACCGGCCCCGCCGGTACTTCGGGGGGAACGTCAATAGTCAGCCGGTGGCTGGCGGGAATTATTATCGATTGCGTAACACTCATGGTGTAATCATATCACAAAAATCGCTTAATCTCAAGGAGAACAAACGGAAAAACACCTTTCGTGTAATGGGTCTTTTCTTTGCCGGAAAAACTGCCGATTATTGGTATATGAGATTACGTCCCCTGTTTCTCGTCCTTGTCTTGAGTTTTGCCCCGGCCCTTGCCCCGGATCTGGATGCCTATTACGTTACCTACAAGGAACAGTTCTACCGCCTCTACCATCTCCACTACATACAGAGTCCCGATGACACCATGGAAAATATCTACTGGCTTGAGAAAGCCCTGGCCGCGGATTTTTGCAATCCGCTCTGGGCGCTGGCGAAAATCGAGACTGAGATTCAGTGGGAAAAATACCGCTACCTTTTTATGATGCACATCAACTTAAAGCTCATTGAACAGCACCTGTTCCTGGGAAACAAATGGAACAAACGCAATGCCTATTTTTACAACGCGCCCTGGAGGGAGCAGAACCTCGACAGTCTGGATACCGCCGAAACCTGTTACCGCGCCGCCCTCAGTTACTGGGGCGATGCCGTGGCCTGGGCGGAGAAGGCCAGGGAGGGCCGCTTCCGTTTTGTCAATATCGAAAATGTTCAGTATTGGGAGGACGAGGCCTACAGGATTCTCGAAGAAAAAACCCTTGATTACGAAAAGGTAATCACCAGGGAACTCGCCCTGCTCCAGCAGGTCAGGGAACGCTTTGCGGCCATGGACGAGAATACCTACTGACTTTATTCGTGATGTTGGCGTGGTTCGTGAGGTTAGTGGTAAATTCTCTTTTGATTTCCAAAGCCCTGCTCAAGAGATGGGCGCATCTGCCAGCCCAAAGGGCGGCCCTTTGGGCCGGCAGACCGGGCTTTCCGCTCCAATCTTTTGCTTCGCAAAAGGATTTCCGCTTCAATCCCTTGCGCGTTCCCCGTGTAAAAATATGTATGGCAAAACACACAGTCCTGCTTTTTAAAAAACCGGCCTGTCCCGCAGCGTAATGCCGCCTGTCTGCTCGACCCGTATCTCGAAGCGGTCTCCGGGGTTCGTCCTGCGGTGAACGGCGCTCCCGTAGACAGAGCGCACTATGCCTTCTTCCCGGGCGGCTTTTTCGTCCCGGACCAGTTCCACAAATTCCATGAGCCGCCTGCGGTAAACATCGGGGGCCAGGCCGTAAATATCCGTATCGGAACGGTTAAATATATAGGGTATGCCCAGGAGGTCGGCGGCGCCAAGGGGAATGCCTTCGGCCTGGGGAATGGCTTCGCTGAACACCCGGTAGGGTATGGCCAGGTTGACCCGCCGGCCCTGGCCTATTTCAGAATAATCGAAATTCAAAATCATGGCGTCTATGTAAATGTCCCTTCCGGCTATGGAAAGCTCTTTGCGCTCAACGGCCCCGCCGCCTTTGGAAGGATCGAAAAAATCCAGGGCCAGGACCGTAACGCCGTTTCTGTAGGAGAGTATTTCCACGTCGGCGACTTTTATGCTTCTTTCGAGATTCCTGACAAGGAGGCTCAGTTCCTTCACCCGCCTGAGCGCGGCCTGGGTTTCCTCAATGCCCGCTATGGCGCTTCCAAGGCCGGCGATGCTGAGGAAGATCAGCGTGGTAAAGAGGAGGACAGGAAGATGAACAACGAGCCTTCCGGCGAGGCGGAACAGGGCCTCAAGGGCGGCGGAAAAGGCGGCGCCGGCGCTAAAGCGTTTGCCCGCGGCCTTGACCAAAAGGGCGTGGCGCCTCACGGCCAGGGAAAGCCAGATAACGAGAAACAGGAAAAGTACGGTAAGAAGCAGCATGATGCCGGGGGGGCTGGCAAAGACGGCCCGGAAAAGGCCGGAAACACTTTTAATAACCTTGATCCATGTCTGATTTTCCATAATGCGGTCCTTCTACTCCCTGATTTCCACAGCCCCCGAAGCGTGATACTCGAGGGTGTAAATGACGCCCGGCTCAAAACGGGCAAGATGCTGTAAGTCATGAACGGCGTTTCCGTACACGCCCGGTTCCGGTTCCGAATCATCGCTGTAATCGGCGGCGGTTCTGGCGCGGGCAAAAAAAACCTCAAGGTCATGCCGCAGGGTTTCGTCCAGAGAGGGATCGTCGTAGATGGCGGGAAACCCGTCCCGGTCATAAAAATCGAAAATGACCGTCCCCTCTCCGGGCGCGACGGCATCGGTAAAGATACGGCAGGGAAAGGCGAGAAAGCGCGTTCCGGCGGGAATGATTATGGAGTCAAGGGTAAGCTCCCCGCCGGGCCAGCTTTGTTCAAAAGAGGCAAGTTCCTTTCCCCCGGTATCGTAGAAGCGGAAACGGGCGCTTATGGTTCCCTGTTCCCGGGACAGTACCATGAATTTGAGGGGCGCCGTTGTTTCGGTCAGAACGGAAAGGCGTTCCTCAAGGCTCTGTATGACGGTCTTCCGGTTTTCGAGAAAGAGGCCCAGGACGAGGCAGAAAAAAAACACCAGCAGGGCAAGGACAAGTATAAAACGGTGAACGGGACTGAATAATTTCCGTTTCCGCGTCATGTCTTTTTCCCCCCGCGGGAACCCGCGCTTTGGGGATTTTCAAGAATGGCCAGGAAGGCTTTTTCGTCAAGTATGGGTATGCCCAGGGCCAGGGCCTTTTTATTTTTCGCCGAGCCTGATTCGCTGTCATTGGTGACGAGGAAGGAGAGTTCCTTTCCTACCGACGGCTTTGCCTGGCCGCCAAGGGCCTTGACCCTTTCCTCGGCGGCGCCGCGCTTCATGGCGGCAAGTTCTCCGGTAAAGCAGAACGAATAGCCCCGCAGGGGCTGATCCTCATCTGAGGGAGGCGGCGCTATGGAAATAATACCCGTGGCAAGTATTTTGTCCATGTCCTCCCTTGCCCCGGCAAGGCCGTCCACTATGGTTTTGGCGGTGATTTCGCCAAGGCCGTAGACCGCGGAAAGTTCTTCCACGGTGGCGGCGCGGAGTTTTTCCAGGGTGTCAAAGCCGCCTGAAGCGGCCTTTTCCATCACCAGTTCTCCCACGCCCTCAAAGTCATAGCCCGCCACAAAGGCGGCCAGGGACAGGGTTCTCGGCGTTCTGATATGGCGCAGCACCTTGGCGGCGGCCCTGGCCCCCATGCGCTCAAAGGATTCAAGTTCCCCGGCGCTGAGGGTGTAGAGTTCCGACACATCCCGCACCCTGTTTTTCAGGTAAAGCTGTTCGATGAGCTTTACCCCCAGGTCCCGTATATCCAGAACCGACGCCCATTTTTCTATGCGGTGGTGCAGCCGTTTGGAACAGGCGGGATTGGGGCAGAAAAGACGGGTACCTGAGTCCTCAAGGGGGGAACCGCAGGTTTCGCAGGTTTCAGGACAGGTGATGGGATGTTTTTCCCCGGCGGCTGTTTCGGGGGGCGCCAGTTCGGGAGGGGCAAGGCCCTCTATCTTGGGGATAATCTCCCCCCGCTTTACCACCAGTACGGCGCTCCCCAATTCAAGGTCCAGTGCCCGTATCATGTCGGGGTTGTTGAGATTGGCCCGCTGGACCGTGGTTCCCGCGAGGCGCACCGGATCAATGATTCCTATGGGCGTATAGGTTACTCCCGAGCAGCTCCATTCCACCGCGCGGAGTACGCTGACCGCGGTTTCAAGTTCAAACTTGAAAGCTATCTGCCGTTCGGGTTTGGTCCTGCGGAGGTCGGCCATGTCGGTATTCCTGTCCTTGATTACCAGGCCATCAATATCCACCGGAATCTCATCACGGTGGTCGCTCACATACTGCCGGTATTCGATTATTGCTTCGATGTCCGAAAATTCTTTTGTTTCGGTGGTTTCAAAGCCCTGTTCTTTAAGCCAGGCTATCTTTTCAAATTCGTCGGAAAAAAAATCATCATTGCCGGGGGCCGCCACATCATAGGCGATGAACACCAGGTCCCCGCAGCCCTCCCCGTCCTTGCGCCGCATCAGGCCGTTTGCCGCGTTGCGGCAGTTTGCCTTGCCGGGGTATTTTTCCCGCCAGACAGAACGGGGCATGAGTACCTCGCCGCGCACGCCGCCTGAAAAAGGGCCTATGCCGCTTTTGACACCGGCCATCCTGAGGGCGTTAGGGGTAATCTCGTCTCCGGTAATGCCGTCGCCCCTGGTTATGGCGCGGACAAGGCGTCCTTTTTCATATTGAAGTTCGAGGCTGGCGCCGTCAAGTTTATACTGCACCGCGTAGGAAGCGGCGGGCGTTTTTCCGGCCCAGGCGCGAAACTCATCGGGATTGGCGGCCTTGTCCTGGCTTCCCATGGGAATGAGATGCCGGGCCTTGGGAAAGCCGTCGGCGCTGTCGGCGCCCACCGCGGCGAGGATGGGGCTGTCAGGATTGAGGCGTTTTAATTCGTCCCATAAAAGGTCAAACTCCTGATCGGAAATTTCGCCCTCGCCGTTGTAGTAGGCGTCCTGATAGCCCTTGATGAGCCGTTCCAGAGCCGCGACGCGTTCTTCGTTTTTCCCCAAAACCTTTGTCCTGGCCATTACTGTCTCCGCTCAAACATAAGTTCCCATACCTGGTGATTTTTTGCTATACCCTTTTTCTCAAACTTTGTCTCAGGCCGCCAGAGCTGGGCCGGGGCGAAATCATCATAGCGGTTTTCCAGCCCGTCCGTGGCGGCAAGTTCCTCAAGCGCCCGGCGGCCATAGTCCTCCCAGTCGGTAACCATGTATACATACCCGCCTTTTTTCAGCCTTCCGGCCAAAAGCGCGGTAAAGGGCCTCTGCACGAGCCGCCGTTTGTGGTGGCGTTTTTTGGGCCAGGGGTCAGGGAAAAAAATATGAAAACCGTCCGCCTCGAAATTCATGGCGGAAAGCACGTCCACGGCGTCGCCTTCAATAATCCTGATATTGGAAAGTGCGCGCTTCTCTATTTCCCAGAGGAGGCGGCCTATGCCGGGCCGGTGAACCTCTATGCCCAGGTAGTTGATTCCGGGATTTTGCCCGGCCAGCACCGCGGTGGCCGCGCCCATGCCAAACCCTATCTCCACGCAGAGGGGCCTCTGGTCCGCGAACAGGGTCTTTGAGTCGAGGGTGTTTCCGGGAACAAAGGGAATAAGCCACCTGGGCGAGTATTCCTCATACGAGCGCCTTTGGGCGCCGGTCATACGGGCGGCCCTGAGCACATAGCTCTTGATCACCGTCTGCATCCTAGTAAAGGGGAAGGGCCTGGGTCAGGGCCGAGGTATAATGCCCGATATCCTCGGCCCACAGGGCGGCGCTCCTGCTTTCCGGCGGGGCCAGGTCCCCTATGGTTCCGTCAAGGGAATTAAGCGGGGATGAGCCCGCGCTCTCCCCGTTTTCATCGTACCAGAGCAGGGAATGGGCCGGATAGGACGACTCTATATGGAACTGCCCGTCCGTTATGGTAAATACCGGAAAGGGGCGGTTCAGCGCGGCCCCGTCAAAGGCAAAGGTTCTTTCGCCCCTGCTGCCGCTCTTGTCCTCAAGCACTGTCCTGAATTGCCCCCTGGGAAGGGGGCCGTCGTTCATGCTTATGCCCCGGCTTCCTATCCAGGCTTTTCCGTCCGCATCCTCGCTTATCCAGTCCTCAGAGCCGAGGGTCCACACCAGTTCTTCCCGGTCATGGTACAGGTAAAGCGTATCAAGGTCCTTGATGCCGTCATCGTCCTCGGGAAGCACAAAAAAGGAATACGCTTCCTGTATGCCCGTCTGGTTCTGGTAATACACCAGGCTTATCACCGCCCGGACTATTCTTGGTTCGGCCTGGGAACAGGAGGCAAAAAGCAGGACAAAAAGGAGTCCAAAACGCCATGCCGCCGTGCCCGGTAAAAATCTCCGCAGTTTCATTCTTGATTCCGCCTATAAAATAAAAGAAAGGCTGATCATGGTGATATCCGTATCCGGTATCTGGTTTACCAGATATTCGAATTTAATGTCCACCCGTTCACAAGCCTCTTCCAGATAGGAAATATAGTAAAGCCCCAGATCGCCGCGCGTTTTTCCGTCCTCCTGTTCGCGGTAAAAGCTGTATATGCTCCGTTTTTTGACATCCGCCGTTTTTACCGCGTCAATGCCGTTTCTGATTTCCCTGAACGCCGCGTTCCGGTCATAGAGCAGAACCTGAAGCCTCCGCTCTGTCCCTATGGAAGAACTGTTGCCCCCTATCTTCCAGGTTACGCTGACCAGGCTGTTTTTGGACCTCAGGGAACGGATAATGCCGCTCAGTGCTTCGCCCTCGGGGAGGCTGTTTGCGTCAATACCCAGATTCGCCAGTGACGCTTCTTTTCTGATGTTCCTGTATTCCACGTCAAGGGCCAGCTCCATAATCATGAGGGCTATATATTCCGAAACCTGTACCTTCTTGAGATACTCCACAAGGCAGCTCCGTATCACCAGGGTCAGGTCCTTGAAATTCCAGTCGGCCTGGAATTTCAGGAGTATGTACCAAAGCAGCGAATTGGAAATATCCATGAATTTTTCTATCTGGAATATTTGAATCCTTTTTTCTTCCCCGTCAAACCTGTCGTTGCCGGCTATACTGAGCTTTAAGGGATCGAGGATGAGCTTCCGTATCTTTGCCACATCGGCGGCTTTTTCCCTGACAAGCTGCCTCATTCCGGCAAAGGCGCTTCCCTGAAAAGCCTTTTCGTCTATCAGGGACTGGGGATTGGCCCGGTTCCACCGCACGATGCTTTCCGACGCCAGAAGGCGGTTTAAGAGTTCCGCGTCAAAGTGGCGGTAGAGCAGGCTGTGGACAATGAGCTTTGCGAGGTCAATAATGTCGCTCCGGGATGAGAGGGGATCGATGTTGGCGGCCTCTATCTTGGAAACACAGTCGGCAAGGAGGAACTGCTGCAGGGAAGCGGGGCTTTCGACCTCCATCAGGATGCCGTAATCTTCGGTATTGTCCACCATGCGGAATTTTGAAAGCCCCATTTTTTGCTGTATAAAAAGGCTTATCCCTGTCTCGGTGAGGGCTATCTTGAGAGGCAGATCGAATTCTTTTTTGCGCTTCCCCCTGACCATGTTAGGGTATTATACAGGGAGACATCCCCTCTGTGAACCTCTGTACCAAGGTCCATCCGGCCCCCGCAAAACGCTCCTTATTTCATCTTTTATTCCGCGGCGTTACGTCTTTGCACTTGATGCTGCTTATTGTAATAAATAACAGCCATATTTTTGACTGATATATTCTGTAACTATGTCCGGGCAGAAATTCCTGTGTAATTGTCGCTGTCTCCGCGGTGGTCTCGTTCATGCCGCCATAATTCCTTGTTTGATAATACCTGATAACAAATGTATGATCTCCGGGTGGTATAGAGATAGACGCCTTATTGGCTGTCAGCCTGTCCGGTCCCCATTCCACAGGCTGGTTATCATAAATAACCACGGCCAGGTTATTTCGCAATTCCAGAGGGCATTGCTCCGATTCAGGAATACTTTCGTCCAAGACCCCCAAGGCGGTTGTACCGACACATCCGGCAAATGCCAAACAACAAAGTACACCCGCCAAAACTCCAATAATGTTCCTTTTGCTATAAGTCATAAAGTCCTCCTTGCGGTTAGTTGAAAACAGGCTGATTCCTAAACGGTATAAACGCTATTTCGGTTCCTGTTTTTCTTGTCCCTTCATAAACTTTTACACCCCACAGCATATCCTGAGTCACGCCTATCACTTCGTATTCCTTTTCCGCCTCGAAATTGAAAGAAAATTCCATCCCCCGTACAAGAATCATCAGGCCGGCATGTGAAAGCGTTACATCGCCTTCTATAAGCGTAACCCCCGCGGGAATTTTTACTTTGGCCCATTTACTGACGGGAATTCCGTTATAGCCGGTAGGCTTCATCCAGGTAAACAAAACAGTGGACATTTCTTCTTCCGCGTAGCTGGCATCCCATACCGTCTGCGTTACGCATGATACAAGAAATAAAGCGAACGCGAAACAAGCCGCCAATTTTAACCGAACCATGTTTTCCTCCTTAATACTTTGAGTTAAAATGCAAATACTTTGGCAACGAGAATTTTCCGGGGTAAAGTGGGAATAACCCGTGCCGGAACGGAGTTT
>JAIRXO010000042.1 GCA_031268255.1 Spirochaetaceae bacterium | reverse complement strand
AGGGAAGCCCTCGACGAAGCCCGCAAGGCCGACCGTCCGGTGATCGCCCTTCTGGGCAGGCCCTATAACGCCTTTACCCCGGAAGCCAATATGGGCATACCAAGGAAATTTACCACGCGGGGATATTCAATAATTCCCTTTGATATACTTCCCTTTGAGAACGAAGATATTTTTCCAAACATGTACTGGTACTACGGACAGCAGGATGTCAAGACGGCGCGGCTCCTCAAAAACGAGGACAATATTTACCTCACCTACATAACCAATTTCTCCTGCGCGCCGGATTCATTCATACTTCATTATATAAAGTGGAACATGGGACAAAAGCCCTTCCTGGTACTGGAACTGGATTCCCACTCGGCTGACGCCGGCGTGGACACCAGGGTCGAGGCTTTTCTGGACATTATCGACGGATACCGGACAAAGAAACTTGATCTTGAAGCCGAGCGTTATGATAACGGCTGGCGTTTTGTAAGCGAAAAGAAAAGCTCAGGCGGCTTTGACCTTCGGATTGACAATGTCAAGACCGGCGAACATGTTCCCATTCAGGGGAACAGGCGGGTCAGGGTGCTGCTTTCAAACATGGGGGCCATTTCCACCGAATACATGGGGGCGGCGGTGCGGAGCATGGGCATAAACGCCGAGGCCCTGCCTGTGGCCACCACCAAGACCGTGCAGCTTGCCCGCTCCCATGCCTCAGGCAAGGAATGTGTGCCCAGTCATCTGGTTTTGGGGAGCGCCCTCCAGTTCATATTCAGCGAGAAATACCGCAAAGATGAACTGTACCTCCTCTTTGTGCCCATCACCACGGGGCCCTGCCGTACCGGACAGTACTTTGTGTACTACGAGAATCTTTTCCGGGATATGCGGCTTGAGAATATCGTCGTCTTTATACTCTCGGCTGATAATTCCTACACCGAGCTGGGAGGGAGTTTTGCCAAGGAAATGTGGAAGGGCCTGGTGCTTTCCGATTATCTTAAAGACATTCAGACCAGCCTCAAGGCCACTGCCGAAAATCCTCGGGAGGCCCTCCTTGATTACGAAAGGTCATGGCGCCGCGTCATGGACGCTGTTGAGTTCAGGCCCAAGGAAATATGGAAGGAACTCAGGCGTGTCGCCGCGGCTGTCAAAAAAATTCCCCTCAAGCGCAAAGTCGCCGAGTGCCCCAGGGTTCTTGTTGTCGGCGAGATTTATGTACGCCGGGATGATTTTGCCGTAGGCGAGCTTACCGACCTCATGAGCGAGCGGGGCATTGTGGTCAAGGTTTCGGGCATAGCCGAATGGATACATTACCTTGACTTTGTCCGCGAATACGCCCTCAAGAAACTCATCAAGCTGGAAAAACCCTCAAGGCGTTTTTTCTCCCGGCCCTACTGGGACCTCAAGAAGCTCGGCATCGAGGAGTGGTGGAAACATTCGGTTGAGAAAAAAGTCATCTCCATACTCGGCCCGACCGGCCTTGTGCCCGAAACTCCCCATGACATGCACGAGATCATGAAGAATACCCAGGAGCACTTTGTCAACCTGGAACTCAATTCCGAGATCGCCGTGTCGTCGGGCGTTGCGGCCACGGCCATGGAGAACGGGTATTCGGGCATAGTCAATATCAGCCCCTTTGCCTGTCTCATAGGCAGGGTCATTGAGGGCCTCTTTACCCCCTGGGCCAGAGAGCGGAACTATCCGACCCTTTCTGTTGAAGTTGACGGAAACCTGCTTCCGCCTAATATTGTCAATAAACTTAATATTTTCATGGTCAATGTGCTCCGCTTTAAGGGCGGCAATGATCTTTCGTCACTGGTTGACGGTTCGCCGGAAATCTCCGCGGAGCCTGAGCAGGAAGAAAGCGGCAGGGACAGGGAACTTGCCCTCGCCGCGGTCCGGGGAAACCCCGGTCCCGCCTGTCCCTCATCCGGCTGCGAGGGCTGCCGGCTCTGCGATTAGAGATGGCCCCATGAGCTGCTGTAGTAACGCCTATGCGGTATTTTAACGGCCGGCCCGTTGAGCTTCTTGCTCCGGCGGGCAATTTTGCCATCTTTAAGGAGATTGTCAGCGCCAACTGCGACGCGGTGTATTTTGGCGGCAAACATTTTAACATGCGCCTTCACCGGAAGGATTTTAATTTTTCGGGTGAAGAACTTGCCGATGCCGTCCTTCTTGCCCATGAAAAGGGCAAGAGGGCCTATATCACCGTAAACAATATGTACAGGCAGGGGGAACTTTCCCGGCTTGAGGAATACCTTGCCTTTCTTGCGGAACTGAAGCCTGACGCCATACTGGTTCAGGATTTTGCCGTTCCCAAACTGCTGCAAAAGCTCGGCCTTTCCCTGGTCATGCACGGATCGGTGATGATGAATGTCCACAACATCGGGACCGTTAAGCACCTCGAAAAAAACGGCTTCAGCAGGGTGGTGCTTTCCCGCGAACTCCCCCTTTCCTATGTGCGCGCCGCTGCCGCCCGGACCAGCATGGAATTTGAATATTTTGTTCACGGCGACATGTGCGTCGCCCACGGCGGCCAGTGCCTGTATTCAGGCATGCTCTTTGGTTCAAGCTCGAATCAGGGCCGCTGCCTCAAACCTTGCCGCTGGGATTTTCAGATTGAACGCGGGTCCCGCCGTTACGCGACAAGTTTTCCCCTGGCGGTAAAGGACATGTACCTTTACGAACACATCCCCGAACTCATCCATAACAGGGTTGCCGGTTTCAAGATTGAAGGAAGAATGCGCGAGATAGGGTATCTGCTTCCCCTGGTGAACGCCTACGGCGATGCCATAGACCGTTATATCGACGACCCCCTTTCTTACGACCGTTTCAGGGAGCGCGGGTTTTTTTACGAAAACCGCAAGCGCGATCTTTCCACCGGCTATGCTTTTGGCAGGCCGGGCCTTTCCAACATCAACCGCCGCATGGAAGGGACAGGCGCTTTTTATTCTACCGGAAAAGTTTTCAGCACGGCGGCGGAAGAGCCTGAACTTTCCGCCGAAAAGATTCAGGCCATAAGGCAGGAACTCGCCTGTTTCCTTGACCGTGCGGAACAGGCCCAAAAACCGGCGGCGGGAGAGGCGGGGAGGGTAGAGCTTGCCGTCAAGGTCCAGAACATGTTCCAGGCGCGGTATTGCGTTGAGCGGGGCGTTGATCATGTGTACCTTTCAGGCGAAGTGTTCCTGCCCGAAAAACCGTTTTCGACAGCGGCGATCAGGGAACTTATCGAACACAGGGGAAAATCAAAAATCTGGCTCTCCCAGGGCCGCATGATGCTGGACCAGGAGCTTGAGGAATTTCAGGCTGCCCTTGCGAAACTTGACGGCCTTGACGGTCTTTTGATTTCGAGCCTCGGGGGCCTTGCCGTTTCCGGCGGGGGTCTTGCCGCCGCCGGGGACCGTCCCGCCCTCAGGGGCGACTACGGCCTCAATATTCAAAATAGTCTTTCCTGGCAATACTACAAAGACTGCGGCCTCGAGGGTTTTACGATTTCCCCTGAAACAAAGTCAGGCGATACCCTTGCCCTGCTCAAAGCCCTGGAACCGGGGAACCGGGATGCCGAACTCATTGTCTTTGGTTCTCCCACGGTGATGTACCTGGAACATGATCTTTTTGACAATACCCAGGACAGGACTGCGGATGGCGGACAGGGCGCGCCCGCTGATGACGGGGCCGCGATGCTGAACCTGGTTGACGAAAAAGGATTCCGCCATCCTGTATTTAAGGACTCTTCGCGGACCGGGCCCTCAGGGGGCAGGAACCATGTACTCCTGGTCAAGGACCTTTTTCTGCTTCCCTTTATGGGAGAACTGGTCCGCGCGGGGCTCTCCCGCGCGCGTGTTGAGGCTTCGTATTTGCCTATGGAACAGTTCAGGCGGGTTGTGGATCTCTGCCTCGCGGTCAGGGACCAGAGCGAAAACGCGGCAGCCCTGACCGGGGACTTTACGCCGCCCCGGCTTGGATTCAGCGCCGGACCCTGGGCTGTTCCGGGAAACGGGGAGGAATGATGGAAAGACAGGAAGCTCTGGAACTGCGCCGGGAATATTTTATGCCCTGCGTCCAGTATTTTTACAAAGACCCGCCCCTTTTTGTCCGGGGTGATATGCAGTACCTTTACGACGAAAGAGGGAAAAAGTACCTTGATTTTTTCGCCGGTGTCTCGGTGATGAACTGCGGACATTCCAATCCCTTTATCACAGAAAGGGTCGCCGCCCAGCTTGGCAGACTGCAGCACCTTACCAATGTATACCTTACCGAGCCGGTGCTGCGCCTTGCCGCCCGCCTTGCCCAGGTCCTGCCCGGCGGCCCCGCGTCTGCCCTGTCAGGCGCGGCATCCCGCGAAAGGCCGGGACTCAGTAATTCATTTTTCTGCAATTCAGGTTCAGAGGCAAATGAAGGGGCCCTGCTCCTTGCCCGGCTTGTAACCGGAAAAAGAAAATTCATAGCCCTTAACACGGGGCTCCACGGAAGAACCTATCTTGCCATGGCGGTTACCGGCATCCCCATGTGGCGCACAGACCCGTTCCTGCCCGGCGATTTTTATTTTGCCGGCAGCGCCGAAGAAGTTATCGCCGCGCTGGAAAAGGACGGGGATATAGCCGCCCTTATCTGCGAACCCGTTCAGGGGAACGGCGGCGTCAGGCCCCTTCCCCCTGATTTTTTTGAAAAGACAGCCGGAGCTCTCAAGAGCCGCGGGGCGCTTCTCATCGTTGACGAAGTGCAGACAGGCTTTGCCCGTACCGGCAGGATGTTTGCCGTTGAGCATTACGGCGTTATCCCCGACATCATGACCATGAGCAAGGCCCTGGGGAACGGCATACCCATAGCGGCCTTTGCCTCGTCACGGGAACTTGCCCTGCGGTTTACACGGCCCTCGGCTTCAACCCTGGGAGGAAATCCTGTTTCCGCCAGTGCAGCCCTCGCGGTTTTGGATTATATTGAAAAGGAGGACCTCTGTGCCAGAGCCGGGGAACTTGGGGCGTATCTCCGTTCCCGCCTTGACAGCCTTGCCTCGCTGTTTCCGGTGATACGGGAAGTGCGGGGAAAGGGCCTCATGCTGGGCGCCGAAATCGCCCCTGACAGAAATTCCCCTGCCGGTGATGACGCGCCCGGCGCCGCCCTGACCGACCGTATCCTTGAGGAACTCAAGGAAAGGGGCATCATACTCGGCAAGAACGGCCTTGGCCGCAATGTGCTTGCCTTTCAGCCGCCCCTGGTGATAAACAGGGGGGACATTGATTTTCTTATTGAGAATCTGGAAGAGGTACTCAGGCGGATTTTATGACCATACAAAAAAACCTGAAATGGGCATTGGTCCTGTCGGGGGGCGGAGCCAAAGGCTTTGCGCATCTCGGCGTTTTCAATGTCCTTGAAAACATGGGCGTGCCCCGGCCTTCCCTCATAGTCGGGACTTCCATGGGTTCCATCATAGGCGGCCTCTATGCCTCAGGCACGGGCCTTGAAAAAATCAAATCGTTTGCCCTTGAGGAATTCGACCTGCTCAGGTATATTGGCAGGCCAAAACGTAAGGTAAACGGCCCTGTAGGCTGGGTGTTCCAGACCGGAAAGATGCTGGGAAACCTGGCCACCAAAAGCGGCATGGACTCAGGAGACGGCATACTCGCCCTGCTCGAACGGCTTTGCGGAGGCAAAAACATAGAGGAGACCGAAATCCCCTTCCGCTGCAACGCGGTGGACCTTGTGAGCGGCAGGGAACTTGTTTTTAGAAGCGGCAGCGTTGCCAGGGCAGCCAGGGCGTCCAGTTCCTTCCCCGGTTTTTTTGAACCCCTTGCCGAGGGCGATATGCGCCTTGTAGACGGGGGCATCTGCAATAACCTGCCGGTATACATTGCCCGTGACGAAGGCTTTAAGCACATTCTCGCGGTTGATGTCATCGGCTTTGAAAATCTCCCGGGCGAAAAATTCTCCAGCGGCGCGCGCATCCTGTACCGCACCCTGGAGATAGCCATGCACCACAGCGAGATGGAAAAGCGAAACCAGCCATCGCTCCTCATCAGCGCCGCCGATGACACTTCGCCCCTTGCCTTTGACAAGGCCGCCCACCTTATAACACTGGGCGAAAAAGCCGCCAAAGCAAGGCTCCCGGACCTGGAACAATTTTTCGCGAAGAGAAGATTTTTTTAGCCCGTCCCGCCCATCCTTCCCCTCTCAGGTTGAACTTGTCCGTTGAACAAGTCCAATATATCGGATTCCGCAACCTTTCGTATTGGTTCGGGTCAGAATAGATATGGAATTAATACAAAAAGCGCCCCCCTCCCTGCCCTTTCAGACTGTGGGAGAAGAAATCGCCAACGCGGTACTTCACGGCATAGGAACCCTCGCCGCGACAGCGGGACTGGTCCTTTTGATCCTCAAGGCAAACGGCACCATAGGCGGCAGGAACGGAGGCCCCTTGGCCGTAACCTCCTATGCGCTCTATACGGCAACCATGATACTCATGTTTCTCGCGTCGACGCTCTACCACGCCATACAGCACCGGGGGGCAAAACGTATATTCAGGATACTCGATCATTCAGCCATATACCTGCTCATAGCCGGAACCTATACCCCCTACTGCCTTACCGCCCTGCGCGGCGCCTGGGGCTGGTCCATATTCGGCGCTGAATGGGGCCTTGCCGTACTGGGCATAGTCCTCTACGCGGCAAACTGTAAGGCGCTCAAGAAAATAGAAGTAGCCGCCTATATACTCATGGGCTGGATCATAGTCATAGGATGGCTTCCCCTGGTCCGTTCCATTCCCCGAATCAGCGTCGTACTCCTTATCGCCGGCGGCGTATTCTATACACTTGGAACCCTCTGGTACAGAAAAAAAAGCATGCGCAAGGCCCATGTAATCTGGCATGTGTTCGTGCTGGCCGGAGCGATCTGCCACTGGTGGTCCATCTGGCAGCTTTAAGCCTCCGGGAATAAGGGCGTCCGTCCCCTTACCACCATCTTTTCTTTGGGGTATAGTCAACCCATGGCAACAGTAGACGAGAAAAAGGTCATCTATTCGATGATCCGTGTTTCCAAGAAACACGGTGTCAAGCAGGTCCTCAAGGACATCAGTCTTTCGTATTTTTACGGCGCCAAGATTGGCGTCATAGGGCTTAACGGTTCGGGCAAGTCGAGCCTCCTCAAAATACTCTCCGGCGTTGACAGTGAATTTTCAGGCGAAACCGCGGTAAGCCCCGGATACAGCATAGGGTACCTTGAACAGGAGCCCCTGCTTGAGGCGGGAAAAACGGTCAAGGAACTGGTGTCAGAAGGGGTTCGGGAACTTGTGGACCTTCTGGCCGAATTCGATCAGGTGAGCGAAGCCTTTGGAGAGCCTGACGCGGATTACGACAAACTCGGCGCGCGGCAGGCAGAGCTTCAGGAAAAGATAGAAGCCGCCGACGGGTGGAATCTTGACAGCCGCCTCGAACTGGCTATGGATGCCCTGCGCTGTCCTCCTGCCGGCGAAACGGCGGACCACCTTTCCGGTGGCGAAAAAAGACGGGTAGCCCTCTGCCGGCTGCTTCTTAAAAAACCCGATATACTGCTTCTTGACGAGCCGACAAACCATCTTGACGCCGAGACAGTGGCCTGGCTTGAGCGGCACCTGCAGCAGTACGAAGGCACGGTTATCTGTGTGACCCACGACCGTTACTTCCTTGACAATGTGGCGGGCTGGATACTGGAGCTTGACCGCGGCGAAGGCATACCCTGGAAAGGCAATTATTCAAGCTGGCTGGAACAGAAAGAGAGGCAGTTTGCCCTGGAAGAAAAAGGCGAGAGCGAACGGCGCAAGGCCCTTCAGCGCGAACTTGAATGGATACATTTAAGCCCCCAGGGAAGACACGCCAAAAGCAAGGCGAGGATCAACCAGTACGAAAAACTCCTTGCCGAAGGCGAACGGGAAAAAGTCCAGCAGCAGAAAATTATCATACCGCCGGGACCGAGGCTGGGCCAGGTGGTCATTGAGGCAGCAGGTCTTTCCAAAGCCTACGGGGACAAGGTTCTTTTTGAAAATATGAATTTTTCCGTGCCGCCGGGAGCCTGTGTGGGCATCATCGGGCCCAACGGCGCGGGCAAGACAACGCTGTTTAAAATCATCACCGGCGCGGAAAAAAGCGGCGGCGGGACACTGCGCCTGGGCGAGAGCGTGGTCCTCTCCTATGCGGACCAGATGCGGGAAAGCCTTGACCCGGACAAAAGCGTCTGGGAGCAGCTTTCCCTTGGGCAGGACCTCATCAAACTCGGTTCGGGACCAGGCGCGAAAGAAGTCAATTCCAGAGCCTACTGCTCGTGGTATAATTTTTCGGGAGCGGACCAGCAGAAAAAAGTAGGCGTCCTTTCGGGCGGCGAGCGGAACAGACTTAACCTGGCCCTCATGCTCAAGCAGGGAGCCAATGTGCTGCTCCTTGACGAACCGACCAATGACCTCGATGTCAATACGCTGCGGGCCCTGGAAGAAGCCCTGGACAGCTTTGCCGGAGTTACCGTGGTGATAAGCCACGACCGCTGGTTCCTCGACCGGGTGGCCACCCACATTCTTGCATTTGAGGACGGAGAAACCGTCTGGTATGACGGCAACTGGTCGGAATACGCCGAATGGCGCAGACAGAAACTCGGCGCCGACGCCGACCGGCCCCACCGTTATGTGTACCGTAAACTTGAACGTTAAAGACCAGAAAAATACAAATTTAGAAGGGGGGCGCATTTCCCTACCGCCGTCTGCTATGCACCACCCGCCTGTGGAGTTTGCCTCAAGGCAAACTCCAAAACAAAAATGTGCGTAACGTATTTTTGTTACGCGCCCCCCTACGCTCCGAAGGTTTTTGCTCCGCAAAAACCTTCTCCGCTACCCCCCCGCCCGAAAAAGCGCCATAGCAAGGCGTATGGCGTCCCTCCGGTAAATGCGGAAAGGCGTAGGCCCGATGAAGTCCCCGGTATGCCATCGCGTCTCGAAGGCGCCCGCGAAATCCCGCGATTCAATGAGCGGGTTTGCTAAAAAAATTAGCACGGCGTAGGCCAAATAAAATCCCCTGTATGCCATCGTGCCTCGAAGGGCC
>JAIRXO010000039.1 GCA_031268255.1 Spirochaetaceae bacterium | reverse complement strand
CGCAAACTCCACTTTGCCCATAAAGGCCAAGCGTTTTTATGGAGCGCAGGGGGGCGCGTAACAAAACTCTGTTGGAGTTTTGTTTTTGAGTTTGCCATAGGCAAACTCCACGGACGGGTGGTAGACGGCGGACGGCAGTGTGGAAATGCGCCCCCCTTCATGGTTCCATCGATCCGGGGTCAGGGGCGGGTTTTCTTTTTTACATCCCTGAGTTTTTTGCGCAGGGTTTCGGCGAGACGGAACAGGCTGTACAGGAAGGGGCGGCGGGGATAATCCCAGCTTCCGGGCCTGTGTATGATGCTGCCGCCGAAGCCTGTCTTGAAGCGGTAGAGGCCCGCCATGGGATGGCCAGGATCATCCGAGGGGGCTATGCCGAAAAGATCATAGCGATGGCAGCCTGAGGCCCTTGAGTCCTTCATGGCCTGCCATTGCAGGGCATAGGGGGCCATGAGGTTCCGCTTATGGTCCGCGCTTGCCCCGTAGAGATAGGTTCCGGTATCACCTCTTACGAGGATGATGACCGAGGCTATGAGTTCTCCTTCGTGACAGGCAAGGTAGAGGCGGAGCCTGGTATTCCGGTCTTTTTCCCCTTCTTCAAAAAGGGTTTTATAATACTCAAGGCTGTGTATGGCTATGCCGTCCCGGCGGGCTGTTTTTGTATAGAGTGAATAAAACCCGTCAAGGCCCTTTTCTATTCCGGCATCTTTGACCTGTTCAACCACTACCCCTTTTTTCGCCGCGAGGCCCACATTGTAACGCCACTTGGGTTTCATTCCGGCGAGTATGGCCTCTTCGGGCGGGCGTAAGTCAATGATCACCGAATCAGGCGGCTGTATATCCGCCCGGGCGCGTACAAAGGGAGGGGGCAGGGGCGCTCCGGCCTCCCCGTCATACCAGGGAGGATCGAAGCGTATAAAAACCGTCCGCCGTGGAAGTTCCGCCGCGAGAAGCACGGCGATTTTTTTGAGCTGCGCGGCTTTTTCCGCATCCGTGGCAAAGAGGGTTCCGGGAAGTTCGGGCGCCCAGGGACAGTAGACAAAGGAGAAAAACGGCCCCAGGCAACGGCCCAGCGTCAAAAGGCCGGCGCGGGTTCCGCCCCACTCGATGCTGAAAGCCCGGGGCGTCCAGCCGAAACGGGCCTTGAAGCGGCCCCAAAGCTCGGACTGCAAAAAGGATTCCGCGCCGGCGCGGGAGGCAAGCGGAGCGGGCTTGAGGACAGGAAGCGGGACGGGGATTCCCGCCTGACCCGCCGCGCCGGTATCACTCACCGCCGGGGTTTCCCATTAGTGAATTTCACCGTCGCTTATCACGCTGGTCCTGACAGGTTTCCCGTCCAGGGTGAGAGCCCTGCCGGCGGCGTTGACAATGCCCCTGCTTGTTTTTAGGGGCACGCTGAAGAATTTGTCCACGGTGATTTCGCCGGAACATCCGGGAGATGTTCCGCTTGTCCGGCCTTCAAGAACAACCCTGGTCCCCGTGGGTATGCCCGAAGCGTCAAGAACCTCGCAGCGTTCGGCGCCGTCAGGGCCCTCATGGTCCTCAGCGGCCAGGAGCATGCCCTGGCTTATCACGCCCCGGAGTTTTGCCGGCTTGAGGTTATAGGCGACAATAACGCGCTTGTGGAGCAGTTCTTCTTCGCTGTAGAACGGAACCAGGCCGGAGACAATTACCCGTTCTTCCCCGGCTATGTCAAGGGTTTCGATGTAGAGCTTTTCCGCGTTGGGGTGTTTTTCTATCTTGACTATTTCCGCGACCCTCAGGTCAAGCAGGGCGGCAAAACGCTCTGCAGTTTCGTCCGGGGCCCCGGATCGTTCCTGCCTCTCCTTCTGGGTGCCCGAATAGCGTTCGCGGAGTTCGTTGATGTGGTCATCTTCGAGCTTCGCGAAAAGCACCTCGCTCTTTACCACTTCGCGCAGCCCCTTGTCCGTACCCAGGTCTTTCCAGCTCAATCCGTGCGGGCCGCCTATGGAAAGGCCGAAGAACGAGGCTATCCTGGCGGCGGATTGGGGCATATAGGGTTCTATCATCACCGCTATATCCCGTACCGCGTAACAGAGTTCCGCGATGAGGGTTTCGGCTTTGCCGCTTTCTTCAGTGCGTTTTTTCCACGGCTCGCCGTCCTGAAATGTCTTGTTGGCGAAGGAGGCCAGGGCGAAAATTGCCCTCATGGCGTCCCTGAGTTCAGCCCATTCAAGTTTTCCCGCTATACTTTCTTCATACTTTCTCAGCGTCTCCCAAAAAGACTGGTTCCGGTGGCGGGCGTGCAGGCCCGGAATTTTTCCGCCGTAATAGCGGCTGACAAAGGAAAGGGTACGGTTTACAAGATTCCCCAGATTGCCGATAAGTTCACCGTTGACTTTTTCCTGAAAATCTTTCCAGGTAAAGAGGGCGTCCGCCCTTTCGGGCCTGTTGTAGAAAATATAAAAACGCCATACATCGGCGGGAATCCCGGTCTCCATTACGTCATTGCCAAAGACCCCGACGCCCCTGGTCTTGGAAAATTTGCCGCTTTCGTAGTTCAGGTACTCGGTGCTGGACATGTGATGGAGCATGGTCCACTTTTCTCCCGTACCAAGAAGGCTTGAGGGGAATATGACCGTATGAAAGGGTATGTTGTCCTTTCCGATGAACTGAAAAAGTTCAACGTCGCCGGGGCTTTTCCACCAGTAATCCACAAAACCGCGCCAGTCGCCTGAGTTTTCCGCGCCGAGGTTTCCGGTTATGGAGATATAGCCTATGGGCGCGTCAAACCACACATAAAAGACCTTTTTTTCGTATCCTTCTTTGGGAACGGGAATACCCCATTTGAGGTCCCGGGTTATGGCCCGCTCGCGGAGGCCGTCCCGTATCCATGCCTGGGTCATCCGCACGGCGTTGTTTGCCCACCGGCCCCTTGCCGAGGTTTCCTGTATCCAGGGTTCGAGCCTCTCCCTTATGGCGGGAAGATTGATATACAGGTGCCTGGTTGAGCGGAGGGCAGGCTGCGAACCGCAGCTTGAACAGCGGGGGTCTTTGAGTTCGGTGGGGTCAAGGAGCTTGCCGCAGGATTCGCACTGGTCCCCCCGGGCGTCCTCATATGCGCAGTGGGGGCAGGTCCCCCGCACATAACGGTCGGCGAGGAAGCGTCCACAGGACGCGCAGTAGAGCTGCTCTATGGTCTGTTCGGTGATAAAACCCTGGCCGTCAAGTTTTTTGAAAATATCCTGGACTATCTCGGTCTGTATGGGTGTTGAAGTACGGCCAAATTTGTCAAACCCTATATGAAACCAGCGGTAAATTTCCGCGTGTACGGCAAAATAACGGTCGCAGAGTTCCCGGGGGCTTATCCCCTCCTCGTCCGCCCTGGTTTCGGTAGCTGTTCCGTATTCGTCAGTGCCGCACACATAGAGGGTTTCGTAGCCCCTGAGCCGGGAAAAACGGGCAAAACAGTCCGCCGAAAGAACCTGTATGAGGTTTCCCAGGTGGGGAACATTGTTGATATACGGCAGGGCGGAAGTGATAAGTCTGCGCTTCATGTAAAAGAATATAG
>JAIRXO010000014.1 GCA_031268255.1 Spirochaetaceae bacterium | reverse complement strand
CCGCTTATTTTGCCTGTTCCATGGCCGCGCTTCTTGACGGGTATACGGTTATCACCGGCGACGAACAAATACGCAGGCGTCCGGTGAAGGCCCTGCTTTCCGCCATTGCCGAACTCGGCGCCTGGGCCCATACGTCCCGGCCCGGCGCCGACGCCTGCCCGGTTATTATCCGCGGCCCCATGAAGGGCGGGACGGCCCGTCTTGAGGGCCTCTTTTCACAGTATGTTACGTCGATTCTGATGAGCGCCCCGCTTCTGGAAAACGACACGGAAATCCTTGTGGAAAACCCCGGCGAAAAGCCCTACCTTGACATGACCCTGGACTGGATGAGGCGCTACGGCGTTACCGCGGAAAGGTCTTCCGATTACAGGCGTTTTTTTGTCAGGGGCGGGCAGCGTTATACGCCAGCGGATACAAGCATAGCCAGCGACTGGTCGGGCGTTGCCTTTCCGGCTGTGGCCGCCCTTATATCCGGTTCGGAGATAACGATAGACTCGCTTGATTTTAACGACTGCCACGGCGACAAGGCCCTTGTTGATTTTCTTGTTCTCATGGGAGCCGATATGGAAAAGGATGTTGCCGGAGGCCGCCTCATGGTGAGGGGCGGAAAAAGGTTGAAAGCGGGAATACGCATTGATCTTAAAGATACCCCCGACACCCTCCCCGCCCTTGCCGTTGCCGCCGTCTGCGCCGAGGGCGATACGGTCTTTACCGGCCTTGCCGTAACGCGGCTAAAGGAAACGGACCGGGTACAGGTCATGGCCTCGGAACTGACAAAAATGGGAGCATATATAGAAAGCGATGCTGACACCATGACCATACACGGAGGCCGCGCCCTCACAGGAACCCTGGTCCAGAGCCGGGGCGATCACCGCGTGGCCATGGCCCTCCTGATCTGCGGCCTTGCCGCCGGCGGGACAACGTCCGTACAGGACGCCGAATGTGCGGCGGTTTCGTTTCCCGGTTTTTTCCAGGCCATGCAGGGTTTGGGAGCGGCTTTCACCGTACTGTAAAAACACCGCCAAAGGTCTATTGACAAGTCCCCCTGTCCTGTATATAAGTTATACAATTCAAACATTGTAATTGAAATCTAACAAACAGGGGTGTATATGACTGGTTCTGAACAAAAAAACAATGGCAGCGCGGGGCTCATTGTCTATTCAAGCAAAACGGGGAATACGCGGAAACTTGCCCAGGGCATACACAGGGGTCTTGAGGAGGCTTTGGGCCTGCCGGTGCGTCTTGAGGCTGTGGAGGACAATCCCGGTCCCGGTTCAGCGTGGATACTTGTGGGTTTCTGGGCCGACAGGGGGAACGCCGACCAAAAGGCCCTGGGCTATCTTAATTCCCTTGAAGGCCGCGCTATAGGTCTTTTCGGAACCCTGGGGGCCTATCCCGATTCGGCCCATGCCCAGGACCTGTCCCGAAAGGTCAGCGACACGGCGGCGGGAAAAAACACCGTTCTGGGCTGTTTTCTGTGCCAGGGCAAAATCGACCCTGCCCTGACAGAGCGTTTCAGGAGCCTTCCGGCGGACAATCCCCATGCCATGACAGAGGACCGCATGAAACGCCACGCGGAAGCGGCAAAGCACCCTGATGAGGCGGACATAGCGTCCGCGGTAAAGGCCTGTCTTGCCATGGTGCAATCCCTTCCGGGGGCCGCGAAGTGAAAATCCGCAAGACCCACGCCAGTGGGTCAACCCGCTCCGGCGGGTCAACCCGCGCAAGTGGGTCAACCCGCGCCTCAGTACACGCCGTTATCGCGGCGGTATCTGTTCTCCTTGTCCTGCTCGTTCTTTTCGGCCTCTTTTTCGGCAGCGTTAAAATACCCGTCCGCGACATACTGGCCATACTGTCCGGCAGGGACAGGATCAGCGCCGCGTCGAAGATAGTAAGCGGCATACGCCTGCCCAGGATTCTGATGGCCGTGCTTGTCGGCATGATGCTTTCAGCCGGCGGGACCATTTCCCAGGCGGTGTTCCGCAACCCGCTGGCCGATCCCTACATCATAGGCATCAGTTCGGGCGCGGTAAGCGGGGCCGTCCTGGCCTTTATTCTCAAGCTGCCCGATATATGGTACGGGTTCTTTGCTTTTATCACGGCCATGGGAACCGCGTTCCTTATATTCCGCCTTTCGGGAAAACGGGGCAAAACAGACACGGCGTCGCTTTTGATAATAGGCGTAGCCGTCTCCTCCTTTTTGGGCGCCCTTACTTCATTCTTTATGTATCTTGCCGGACAGGATTCATACCGGGTCATGGTCTGGACCATGGGCTATCTTGGCGCGGCGTCCTGGTCCAGGGTGGGCCTTTTAATAATTCCCCTGGTCCTTTCCATGCTGTACTTTTTCTACTACCGCCACGATGTTGACGCCCTGCTTTTGGGGGACGAGGAAGCCCATTCCCTGGGAATACCGGTGGGCGTCCTGAAACGGCAGCTTCTTGTGGTTGTCAGCCTCATCGCCGCGTTTTCCGTTGCCTTTACGGGAATGATAGGATTCGTGGGCCTCATCGTTCCCCACGCGGTCAGGCTCTGCATAGGCAGCAGCCACGGACGCCTTCTGCCCGTCGCGGCCTACAGCGGGGGGATGTTTCTCCTTTTCGCCGATACCCTGGCCCGCACCATTCTCGCCCCGGTGGAAATTCCCATAGGCGTGGTTACCGCGTTTTTCGGCGCGCCTTTCTTTTTGTTCCTCGCGGTCATGAACAGCAAGGGAAGCGCCCATGCTTAGTGCCGAGGGAATCAGTTTCGCCTATCATAAACATCTTGTTCTTGACGATATTTCCCTTTCGCTCAAGGCAGGTGAATTCCTGGGTCTCCTCGGCCCCAACGGGTCGGGAAAATCAACCTTCCTCAAAAACCTGCTTGGTTTCCTCACACCCTCAAGGGGGCGCGTCGTGTTTTACGGAGGGGACCCGGGCGTAGAAGGCCATGTTCCCGGCAGGGCCGAGCGTTCCCGCCGTCTTGCCTTTGTGCCCCAAAACTCGCGGCCCGCCACGTCCCTTATGGTGCGGGAACTCATGCTGATGGGAAGGCTGCCCCACATGACGGACCGCTGGGCCGGTTACGGAAAGGCGGACAGGGAAAAGGTTGAAGAAGTTCTGGAGGCCCTGGGTATAGCCAATATGGCGGAACGGAACGTGATGAGCCTTTCGGGGGGCGAAGCGCAGAAGGTCATCATAGGCCGCTGTCTTGTGCAGGAAGGGGACATACTGCTCCTTGACGAGGCGACTTCCGGCCTCGACCTCAATCACAGTATCGAAATAATGGAACTGATGCGAAGGAAAGCCGCCGGGGAAGCAAAGACCATAGTTGCGGTTCTCCACGATCTTAACCTGGCGGCCCAGTACTGCGACCGCGTCGTGCTCCTTAAAAACGGACGCCCGCGCTACCAGGGAAACCCGTCGGAAATCCTTACCGGGGAAGTCGTGGAGGATATTTTCGGCATACGGGCGGTGGTAAAAAAAGACGAAAACGGCAAACCCTTTGTACTGCCGAGACGGGACCATGCGGCGGAAGAACGCCGCGGGGAGGACGACGGTGTTTACTGAACGCTTCCGCTCCCACCATGACGCCGAAGGGGGCCTTGAGGCCCTGCTGGGAAACAAGGGGGGCGGCATGGGCAGGCTCCTTAAAATGAAGAGCTGGTCATCGGTGGAAAAAAAACTTGCCGAAAGCCCCAAAGACCTGCCCAGGGGCGTATACATACACGTTCCCTACTGCGACAGGATATGCAGTTTCTGCAACCTCAACAGGACAGAGCGCGGCAGCGCCGACCTTGACGCCTACGCCGCTTACCTGTCAGACGAAATCAAGACATTCGGCGCCTATCCCTATATCAGGGAACGGCCTTTTGGCACTGTGTATTTTGGCGGCGGTACGCCTACCATACTCAGCACGGAACAGCTTTCCCGCATACTCAACGCCCTCCATGATCACATTCCCCTTACGGATGACTGCGAAATAAGCGTGGAAACGACACAGCATAATCTGGGGGTAAAAAAGGCCCTTGCCCTGGCCGCCCGGGGGGTAAACCGTTTCAGCGTGGGCATACAGACCTTTTCCGGCAGGGGCAGAAAAGTCCTGGGCCGGACCTATGACAGCGAAAAAGCCATTGACGCGCTTAAAGAACTCAGGGCGGCCTTTACGGGGGTGCTGGGGATAGATATTATCTACAGCTACCCCGGCCAAAGCCTTGAGGAACTAAGCGAGGACGCGGAACTCTGCCTTTCCCTGGGAATAGACAGCGTCAGTTTTTATTCGCTCATGATACACAAGGGTTCGGCCCTTTCCCATTCCATAGCGCATAACCAAATTCAATTTGAAAGGGATATCGCGTGGGACAGGGAACGGCATCACCTCTTTTACAAGAAGCTCACCGATGGGGGCTTTACCCTGCTGGAACTTTCAAAACTGGTAAGGCCGGGCAGGGACGCCTACAGGTACATTCACATTCAATATGAAAATGGGGAACTCTTGCCCCTGGGTTCAGGCGCGGGGGGAAATCTCGCCGGGTTCCGCATGTACTCCATGGCGCCGGGCCGCCGCTTTGTTTCCCCGGTGGACAAGCGGCACGAACGCTACTACCGCATGCTGGGGGAACTCCAGTTCGGCCTGTACAACGCCGCCAAAATGGCCGAGGGCCTTTCGGGCGGAACGGAAAACGCCATACGCGAAAAGATAGACGAATTACACAGCCTGGGTTTTTTGGACCCTGTGCCGGGCAGTTCAAACTATACCCTGAGCCCCGACGGGGTATTCTGGGGAAACAATATCGCCGTGGAGGTCCTCGGGGCCGCCATACACGCGGCGAAAAAGGAGAAAAAGGTATATGGGTAAACATACGCGGCGCATGGCCGCCTTGGCCGCTGTCATTATCATGGGAATTTACGGCGCGGGAAAACTCGCGGCACTGGGACAAAACGAGGGCGCGTCAAACGCCGCCACGCCCGACGATGGTGAGTTGTACTGGAAAACAACCGAAGAAAACGGTATACGCTATGTGGTTGACGGAGCGGGCAACAAAG
>JAIRXO010000012.1 GCA_031268255.1 Spirochaetaceae bacterium | reverse complement strand
CCCAAGAGCCCGCTTGCGCGGGGGAGCCTCTGGGGCGGTTTTAAACCACTTAAAAGAAAGGTTTTCATGGGTATTAAACCCGCATAAAATCCATTCTTTGCAGAACCAACCATACCCCGGCCGCTCTGCGCGGCGGGGTTGGTTGATGGAGCCTGTTCCAAAACCCGGTTTGTTTTGGAGCGGCCTTTTGTACTGAATTTACCCTGATAAAGGGCAAATTTACCATTGCATCTAACGGATGGATATGGTATACTACTCCGAGGAGAAATACAGAAATGTCAACAAAAGCGGAAAAAGAAGCAAACCGTCTGCGTCAGCAGCGTTTTCTTGAGAATCACCGGGACGAGGTCAATAAACAAAGGCGGAAAAAATACGCCTCCAGGAAAAAAGAAGGCCGGTGCCCCCGCTGCGGCAAAAAGCTGCGGTCAAAAAAGACAACCCTGTGTAAAGCCTGTCTCGAAAGGGCAAGAGATTATAACCAGGGATAGTTTTCCTGTTCCCGAAAATCTTACATCGTATACCCTGGCTTAATTGGGTATTTCCCTTGTTTTTTTTGGGGCTTCATGCTATACTGCCATATATGGGAGGATAATCATGAGTGAACACATTATGCATAAAAAAGAAACAAAAAAAGCTCCCCAAAAAACGCTGAAAGAAAAACGGGAAGAAAAAAAGAACAAGAAAAAAGGAACCCCGGCGGGTAATTCTTAAAAAGCCCCGGCGGTCTTTGAATTTCCCCAAAGAGAAGTTTAAGGCCGTTCTGTTTTCTTCTTCGCGATTGCAAGCCTTATATTGGCCCGCTTGAGTTTTGTCCTGGCGCTCTCGGTCTCAAACCTGAACGCTCCCGCTTCGAGAACAGCAAGCGCGTCGCTCCTGGCCTTTTCCGCCCGTTCAATGTCGATTTCGCCGGGCCATTCGGCATGTTCGATAAGGAGTACGGTGCGGCTTCTTTTTACCTCAAGTATGCCGTCGGTAATAAAGGCCTCTTTCCACAGCCCTTTTTCGTCCTTTATTTTAAGAATGCCGGTCATCACCGGAGAAGTAAAGGGCGAATGATTCGCGTAAATCCCCGCCTCGCCGTCCATGAGGGTTGTTATCACCGCCTCCACCGGGCCTGAAAAAAAGAGCCGTAACGGGGTGTGGACTTCCAGTATAAAGCTCATCAGGCATCCTTTGATCTGGCAAGCACGTCGTCAATGGTCCCCGCCATAAAAAAATCCTGCTCGTTTACCGAATCAAGTTCGCCGTCGAGTATCATCTTGAATCCCCTGACCGTCTCCTTTGCCGTCACATACGCGCCGCCGCCGCCGGTATAACGCTCGGCGACAAAAAAGGGCTGGCTGAAAAAACGCTGCACCTTGCGGGCCCTGGATACTATCTGTTTGTCCTCAGGAGAAAGTTCGTCCATGCCAAGTATGGCGATGATGTCCTGCAGTTCCTTGTAACGCTGGAGTATCTGCTGGGTCCTCATGGCGGTCTGGTAATGTTCTGTCCCGACTATGGCGGGATCGAGGATGCGGGAATTGGACGCCAGAGGATCAACGGCGGGGTATATGCCCAGTTCAACTATTTTACGGGAAAGCACTGTCGTAGCGTCAAGATGGGCAAATGTCGTTGCCGGCGCCGGATCGGTAAGATCGTCGGCGGGAACATACACAGCCTGAACGCTGGTGATCGATCCCCTGGAGGTGCTGGCTATGCGCTCCTGGAGGGAACCCATTTCATTGGCCAGGGTTGGCTGATAACCCACGGCGCTGGGTATGCGGCCAAGGAGGGCCGAGACTTCGGCGCCGGCCTGTATGAACCTGAAGATATTGTCAATAAAAAGCAGCACATCCTGGCCGCCCCGGTCGCGGAAGTATTCGGCCATGGAAAGCCCGGCCAGGGCGACCCTCATGCGGGCTCCTGGCGGTTCATTCATCTGGCCGAATACCAGGGCGGTTTTTTCGATAACCCCCGACTCGTTCATCTCCTTCCACAGATCGGCGCCTTCACGGGAACGCTCTCCGACACCGGCGAACACCGAATACCCCGCATGCTCGGTGGCTATGTTCCGTATCAGTTCCATGATGATGACGGTCTTGCCCACGCCGGCGCCGCCAAAGAGCCCTATCTTTCCGCCCTTGGCGTAGGGGGCGATGAGGTCTATGACCTTTATGCCCGTCTCAAGCTGTTCGGTGGCGGGCTTCTGTTCCTCAAAGCTCGGCGCGGCGCGGTGTATGGATACATATTCCGGGGCGCTGAAAGGCCCCTTGTTGTCAATGGGCCTGCCGGTAACGCTGAACATTCGGCCCAGCACCGCCTCCCCTACAGGAACCCTGATGGGATTTCCGGTATCACGAACAGAAAGGCCCCGGCGCAGTCCCTCGGTGGATTCCATGGCGACACAGCGTACCTTGTTGTCCCCTATGTGCTGGAGCACCTCCAGTATGACCGTAGAACCGTCCGTGTCCCCGGAGCCTTCCTGACCGGGGAGTACGACCTCCAGGGAATTCAAAATAGAAGGAACCTGTAAAGGCTCAAAACGCACGTCCACCACAGGACCAACTATCTGGGTTATATGACCGGTATTCGCCATGACCGACTCCTTATTTTTGTAACGCCGCGGAGCCGGAAATAATTTCCGAAACTTCCGACGTGATGCCCGCCTGCCGTACCCGGTTATACTGAATCTGAAGGCTGGCAAGCATATCCTCGGCGTTCCTTGACGCCTCATTCATGGCCGCCATGCGGGCGCTCTGTTCGCTTACATAAGACTCCGCCATGGCTCCGTAGATAACGCCCTTGATGTACAGGGGCGCCAGCGTGTCAAAGACCGCTTCCTTTGACGGGATATATTCAAAATCAATAATATCGGCTTTCTCCGTTCCTCCGGCCTTACTCATCCGTTCCGCGCTCAGGGGCAGAATCTGGGTCAGCGCCGGAACCAGTTTTATGGCCGAATGCATGTGGGTATAAATGATATAGACCTCGTCAAAGACACCCCAGAGAAACTGGGCAATGATAAAGTCGGCAATTTCCTGGGCATCCTGCAGTTCAGGAAGCCTTGACTGGAAGGAAAAATTTTCAAGAATAATATAAGGTGAATGAAGAAAATACCGGTACCCTACAGAACCTATGAGTACCAGAATGGGATTGGCGAGTGTTTCGCAGAGGCTGTTTACCTGGCGGAATACATTGGCGTTAAAGCCTCCGGCAAGTCCCCGGTCGCTCGAAACAACAATAATCGCCGAACGGGGCGCGGCGGGAATCCTGTTGAAGAATTCGCTTTCCACCGACCCTGCGCCGGAAAGTATATTCCCCATGGATTTCTGGATGCGCTTAAAATAAGGCTCGATGTTTTCAAGGGTTTTTCTGCCCTTGCGGAGCTTGGCGGTGGAAATAAGATCCATGGCCCTGGTAACCTGGAGAGTCTGTCTTATGGCCCGCATCCTGAGCCGCAGGTCCCGTAAATTAGCCATATATACTCCATTAAACCTTGATGCTGCCTTTATAATTCTTTACCGCCTGGCCAAGTTCCTGCTCCGCTTCGGCGCTTATCTCACCCGTACCGGCGATTCCTTCCATAAGGCCGCGGTGATGAATCCTGAGGTATTCGATGAAGCCGGATATAAAAGCCGTTACGCCGTCTACCTTGACATTCATGAGGAGGCCCTGGACCGAGACAAAAAGAATGACCGCCTCCTCTTCCACAGGAAGGGGGGTAAACTGGCCCTGCTTGAGAACCTCCATGAGCCGCTCGCCGTGGGCAAGTTTGTCCTGCGTCGCCTTGTCCAGGTCGCTTCCAAACTGGGAAAAGGCGGCCATCTCACGGTACTGGGCAAGGTCAACCCTGAGGCGGCCCGACACCTTCCGTATCGCCTTGAACTGGGCCGCGCCGCCGACACGGCTTACCGAAAGGCCGACATCAATGGCCGGTCTGAATCCCGAATTAAACAGCTCCGAATCCAGAAACACCTGGCCGTCGGTGATGGAAATTACATTGGTGGGAATATACGAGGAAATATCCCCCGCCTGGGTTTCCACTATGGGTATGGCGGTAATGGAACCGCCGCCCAGCCTGTCGGAAAGTTTCGCCGCCCGTTCAAGCAGCCGTGAATGGAGGTAAAACACGTCGCCGGGGAAAGCCTCCCTTCCCGGCGGCCTGCGGAGGAGCAGCGATATGGCCCGGTAGGCCACGGCGTGCTTGGAAAGGTCGTCATAAACGACAAGCACATCCTTTCCCTGGTGCATGAAGTGTTCGGCCATGGCGCAGGCCGAATAGGGGGCAAGGTACTGGAAGGCCGCCGAATCAGAGGCCGAGGCAAGGACCACGAAGGTATAGGCCATGGCGCCGGCCTTTTCCAGGTTCCTGATAATGGCGGCCACAGACGAGGCTTTTTGGCCTATGGCGCAGTATACGCAATAGACGCCCTTTCCCTTCTGATTGATGATGGCGTCTATGGCAAGGGCAGTCTTGCCGGTCTGCCTGTCGCCTATGACCAGTTCCCGCTGGCCCCGTCCTATGGGTATCATGGAATCGACCGAAAGGATGCCGGTCTGGAGGGGCGTGTTTACGCTGCCCCTGTCTATAACCGGCGGCGCGGAAGCCTCTACCGGAAGGTACTCCCCGGCCTCAATGGGGCCCTTGCCGTCAAGAACCTCACCCAGGGGGTTTACCACCCTGCCCGGAAGGGCGTCGCTTCCCGGAACCGAGACGACCTTTCCGGTCCCCTTTACCTCCTCGCCGTCCTTGACCAGGTTTTCACCGTTAAAAAGAACCACGCCCACGCCGTCCTCTTCCAGGTTCATCACTATGCCTTCGGCGCCGGAAGAAAATTCCACAAGCTCCCCGTATATAACGTTTTCAAGACCATAGACCCTGGCTACCGAATCGCCTACCTGGGCCACAAAGCCCACCGAACCGGAACGCGGCCTGGTCTCCCAGTGTTCAATCTGATCCTCAAGAACTTTGGTAAGGTCCCCGAAATTTGTCATTCCATCCCTCCAGGGGAAAAAGAAGCAAGATCCTTTGTCATTGCCTTGACGCGGCCAAGAAGGCTGCCGTCAAAACATTCGCTTCCTATGCCGATAGTACATCCGGCAAGCAGTTCTGGAACGATACGCAGGTCCAGCCTGACGTCCCTGACTTTTCTTTTCCGTTTGAGTACAGATTTGAGCCTGTCCTCAAAACCAGCGCCGGGGGGAGAGGCGCTTTCTACCCGCACCCTGAGCACCCCGTTCCTTTCGTCAACGATTTTTTCCGCTTCGTCAACAACGGCGGCAAAATACGCGAAACGGCCTTTACGCACTAAAAGCGCCGCGCTTCGTATGGCCGCCTCCACTCCCCTGCCCGTTCCGGCTCCTTTTACGGCAAGACGGAGCATGGCCTCAAGCCTCCTGCCCGAAGCGTAACCCGATACGGTAGGGGGCAGCCTTTCGAGTAACGGGGCGGCGGACCTGAGAAAGGCAAGCGCCTCGCCGGAATCAGGACCGGCGGCGTTGACAAGGGCCAGGGCCCAGAGAGAGGGAATGGACATCAGAGCGTATCCTCGGCTTCCTCAAGGAAGTCCGCGATTTCCCTGGCCCTGTCCTCGCCTGAAAGCTCCCTCCGCAAAAGACGGCCCGAGGCTTTCATCACCAGAACCGCCGCCTGGGCCCTAAAGAGGGTCATGGCGTTCCGGCGTTCCGCTTCAAGGTCTTCCCTGCTTCGTTTAAGAAGCGCCTCGGCGTCGGCCTTTGCTCCGGCGATAATACGCTCCGCCTGTTCCTCAGCCTGGGACCGGGCGTTTTTTATCACCCTCCCGGCCTCCTTTCTCGCCTCGACCATGACTTCTTCCTGTTCCTCAAGGAGCTTCTTTGCTTCCTCCCTGTCCCTTTCCGCTCCTTCAATATCATTCCGTATCTTCGCCGCCCGCTGATCCATGAATTTGCTTACCGGCTTGAACAGTATGGCCCTGAGTACAAAAAAGAGTATCCCGATATTGATAAAGGTGAAAAAGAATGTAACGGAAAAATCAAGCATGGCCCTAGCCCTTGACGATGAGCAGTATGGCCACCACGAAGCCGTAAATCGCCGTTGCCTCGGCCAGGGCTATACCGAGAAAAAACACCGTCTGTATTTTTCCCGCCGCCTCAGGCTGCCTGGAAATAGCCTCGGCGCTCTTGCCTGTGGCGATTCCTATGCCGATACCCGCGCCGAGACCGGCAAGGACCGCGATTCCCGCTCCGATAAGGTACACCAGTTCCATCGTTCACTCCTATAAAGCGGCTTGCGCCGCCGATCTAATAATAAAGCTCCGTTACGCGCTATGACACCCCGCCGTGAACCTCGATGGCCTCGGCGATGAACAGGGTTGTAAGGAAGCTAAACACCAGGGCCTGGATGAGGCCGTCAAGAAAATCAAAATACAGCGACAGGGCCACGGGCAGTACAAGCGGAAAGACCGCTTCAATAAGCATCATGATGATAAAGCCGCCCAGTATATTGCCGTAGAGCCTGAGGCAGAGGGACAGGGGCCTTATGATATATTCAAGCAGATTGAAGGGCAGCATCAAGGGCACCGGATGGAGAAGATTTACGCACCAGCCCTTAAAGCCCCGCGCTTTAAGGCCGCTAAAAAGTACAATAAGAATCGAAAGTATGGCCAGGGCCGCCGTAAAGTTAATGTCCCGCCCGGGGGGTTTTATCGTAAAGGGGGGCTCGTAGCCAAAGGCGGCTATGGGCGAAATCACCGGTATAATATTCACGGTCAGAAGAAAAAGAAAAATCGTTCCTATATATGGGGCAAAGGCCCGGGAACGCCGTCCAAACTGTTCCCTGGAAAAGGAATCCAGAAACCCTATGCCGGCTTCGAGCAGCACCTGAAAGCCCCGGGGTTTTTCGCGGAGGGAACGGGTAACAATGAGGGAAAAAACAATGAGGACAGCCATGGCGAGCCAGGAAACGATAACGGTCTCACTGACAGGAATTTCAAAACCAAAGAGGGAGACCGTAAAAGCCGTCCTGAATTCCAGCGCCTTCGTTAAATGCCTGCCGATATCCATGAAAGTAATCCTTCCTTCCTACTATACTACTTTGACCTGGATATGCAATAGATGGGGACGGCATGTACGCGGGGTTTTCGGCCTTTTAATTCGCGGCCTCTTATACTACAATTATAGCAGTATGAATATTGATTTGGACAAACTTAAAGGGTTCTTTTCGGCGGACCGCTTTGCCATGGAAGCGGGCATTGTCATTGACGCGGCGGACAGCGGCAGGGTACAGTGCGGCATGGAAATAAAGGACAGCCACCGTAATGCCGGCGGCAATGTCCAGGGCGGGGCGATTTTTACCCTCGCCGACTTTACCTTCGGCGTTCATTCAAACCTGGCTATGTTTCTCGGCGCGGACGTGGGGCTAACCGTAGGGCAGTCATGCAGTATATCCTACCTTAACAGCAGCAAGGGGACGCGGCTCATCGCCGAATCCGCCTGTCTCCACCGGGGCAGGACCATATCGGTCTACCGTATTTCCATCAGCGACGACCTTGGCGTTCCCATCGCGGAGATGCACGGCAACGGCTTTACCACCGCCGCCAGAACAAAGCGCCCGTAAAAAGCTCTGGATAAATTTTGTCCGAATGTCGCTCTGTAGCGAATAAAGGTGATAAGTAAACGCATATAGCCGGTATTTTCCTTCAATTTTAAAACCGGGGGCTAATTTCAAAAAGCGGCATTTTGAAATTTCCCCCGGTTCTTTTTCGGAACTTTTTTTTCTTTTAGGTGTATTTCGTCCACAACGCCCGCTATACAGTGAGACTAAGCGAATTTCCGGTTCGCGGTTCAGGCGGTACCGGCATACGGTATCGGGTTGTCTGGAATCATGGTTCCAGGCGGCCTTATTTAAGAAGGAGAAACAAATGTCACTATCCATTCGTACCAGGGTCATCCTCATCATTTCGGCAATAATCGCCGGAATGACCGCGGCAAGCGTAATTATCGGCATTACCCTGACCCGCCGCAATCTTGTAAAAACCATCGAAAACGACATGGGCGTATCGGCCACTATCGCCGAACAGCTTATTTCCGAAAAGGTAGCCCACTTGCGCGCCGAACTGCGTATTGCCGCGGAAAAAAGCCGGGGCCTTGATGATACACAAATCGCGGAGGTTTTACCGCGCGAGGCGGGCAGGCAGGGCTATCTGGACATGGGCATAATAAACCGGGACGGCAGCATAGTAAGTTACGGCATCAAGGCGCCCGACTACAATCTCCCTGAAAACATGAACGCCCGAAGGGCCCTTGCGGGCGAAACGGTTATGAGTACCACCCAATACAATAACCACGGGGATTTCATCATGCGTTTCTGGCTGCCCCTTGAGGACGGCAGAACCATAGTGGCAAGCCTTCCCGGAACGGTGATAAGCGACGTACTGGCCCAATTCCATATATGGGAATCGGGAAATATTTTTGCCCTTGACCACGAGGGCGTGATGATTGCCAACATACGGCCCCAACTGGTCTACGGACGCCGCAATTACATCACCCAGGCGGAAACCGGCGCCGAATACCGCAACATGGCAGAGGTGTTTTCCCGCATGGTCAGGGGAGAAACAGGAACAGCCGAATACGACTATGACGGCGTAAGCCGGATATGCGCGTTCAGGCCCATCACCGGCACCGACGGCTGGTCTCTGGGCGTGGTAAGCCCCATCGCCGAAAGCCCCATCTTCCAGGTAACCCAGGCCTTTATGATCTCAGGCGCGGTATTCCTCGGCCTGGGCATCATCGCGGCTTTAATCGCCGCCAGCTTTATCGCCCACCCATTCACAAAAATGAAGGAATTCGCCCTGGTGGCAGAATCGGCGTCAGAGGCAAAGAGCAATTTCCTTGCCAATATGAGCCACGAGATGCGCACTCCCCTTAACGCGATTATAGGCTTCGCCGAACTGGAACTGGGTAAAGAGCAGGAAGGGGAAGCGGGATCGGTGTACCCCGCGGACACCAGGGAAAACCTCGAAAAAATTTACGGCTCGGGCGTAATACTTCTGGGGCTTATCAACGACATTCTCGACATATCCAAAATAGAATCGGGAAAATTTGAACTGGTCCCGGTGGAGTACGATATACCAAGCCTCATTAACGACACGGTGGTCCTTAACATTGTGCGCATAGGGAGCAAGCCCATAACGTTCAAACTTGATATAGACGAAAATCTTCCGGCCCGGCTCTTTGGCGACGAACTGAGGATAAAGCAGATCTTCAACAACCTCCTTTCCAACGCCTTTAAGTACACCAAAGAAGGAACAGTAACTCTCCGCATACGCTGCGAGCGGGACGGCGGCAGCGTATGGATGAACTGCGGCGTTTCCGATACCGGCATGGGCATACGGAAGGAGGACATGGACAGGCTCTTTGGCGATTACAACCAGGTGGATGTCAAAAGCAACCGCCATATTGAAGGAACGGGTCTGGGACTCGCCATCACAAAGCGTATGGTCGCGATGATGGGCGGAAACATTTCCGTAGAAAGCGAGTACGGCAAGGGAAGCACGTTCAGCATACGAATACTCCAGGGGTTTATCAGCGATGCCGTCATCGGAAAAGAACTGGCCGAAAACCTTAAAGAATTCAGGTATATCATGGCCCGCCAGGACAGAAACAAGCAGATGGTCAGAACCCGTATTCCCTACGCCAGGGTTCTGGTCGTTGACGATGTGGCCACAAACCTTGATCTTGCCCGGGGCATCATGAAACCCTACGGCATGACCGTTGACTGCGCCGGAAGCGGACAGGCGGCAATAGACCTGGTACGGAAAGGAGAGCCCAGGTATAACGCTATCTTTATGGATCACATGATGCCCGGCATGGACGGCGTTGAGGCCGTGAGGATCATCAGAAACGAAATAGACAGCGACTATGCCAAAAACATACCGGTGATAGCCCTTACAGCTAACGCCATCATAGGCAATGACAAGTTCTTTCTCAATAACGGCTTCCAGGACTTTCTTACCAAACCCATTGACATCATAAAGATGAACGACGCGATTAACCGCTGGGTCAGGGACAAAAAACTGGAGAAGGAACTTGGCCTTGATACGGAAAGCAGGCTTGCCGAGGGGAACCAGAACGGCGAAGCGGAAGATGACGGCAGCGAGCTTGAGCGCCGCATTGCAAGTCTCATACGGACGACCCCCGTAGATGGCCTTGACGCCGAAAAGGGACTGGAACGCTTTGGCGGCGACGGGAAAGCCTATATGGAATCCCTGCATTCCTATGTGATTCATACACCGGAACTCCTTCTGGCGGCCCGGCACACCGAACGTCTTACGGACTACGCCATTACCGTCCACGGAATAAAAGGATCAAGCCGTGGCATATCCGCCGACATCATAGGACAAAAGGCCGAAGAACTGGAACACGCGGCCAAGGCGGGGAACCTTGATCTTGTAACGGAAAAAAACGACGCCTTTATTCTGGCCGCCGAAGAGTTTATCGCGGGTCTTTCCGGGCTGCTTGATATTCTGGAAGAGAATTTGGACAAACCCCATAGAGATGCCCCTGACCCGGCGCTACTTGTACGGCTCATGAACGCCGCGGAACATTACGACATGGGCGAGCTTGACAGCGCCATGGAGGAGCTTGAGCAGTGCGTCTACGAATCGAATACCGACCTGGTACCCTGGCTGCGGGAGCAGATA
>JAIRXO010000009.1 GCA_031268255.1 Spirochaetaceae bacterium | reverse complement strand
GTTCTGCACATCAATACCCCAGGCGTTTACCGCCCCTATCTTGTCCTGGATATACAGGGCCGAGGTAGTCAGGGGGTATTCCTTCCATTCTTCCCCTATGCAGAGAATCAGGTCTATCTCCCCGGGATTAACCCCGGTACGTTTAAGACAGTCCAGGGCGGCGCGGGCGCCCATTTCCTGGGTTCCGTCATCAGGTCCGGGAACCGGCTTGCTGATGATGCCCAGCTTTTCGATAACCGCCTGTTCGCTCCACACGCCGCCTGTGGCTGCTGATATTTCCCGGGCAGTCATTCTTGTACCAGGAATATAAATCCCGGTTCCCACTATTCCCGCATGTACCATACGTCCTCCGCTCCTAAAGCCTCATGCCGCCGTTGTCGGAGATAAGCGTACCGGTTACATAGGATGAATCATCACTGGCCAAAAACAGCGCCACCCTGGCAATTTCCTCAGGCTGACCCAGCCTCCCCAGCATGGTGGAAGCGGCAAATTTATCCAGCAATTCCTGGGAAACGGTCTTGAGTATATCGGTCATAATATATCCGGGGGCAATGGCGTTGCAGCGTACCGGAACACCCTTGCGGGCAAATTCCTTGGCCCAGGTTTTTGACATACCTATAACCCCGGCCTTGGAAGCGGCGTAGTTAATTTGGCCTATATTTCCGTATTCGCCCACAACACTGGAGATATTGATGATACTCCCCCCTCCGGTATCTTCCATGTGGGGGCCGATGAGCCGGGTAAGGTTAAAAACCCCTTTAAGGTTTACGTCAATTACCATATTCCACATCTCGTCGGTCATTTTTCTGGTCATACCGTCCCGGGTAATTCCGGCGTTATTCACCAGAATGTCTATTTTTTTGTATTTCCCCACCGCATAGGTAAAGAATTTCCCGCATGCTTCCACATCGGTAACGTTGAGCTTATAAAACTCCACATTGGTGTAACTCTGCCGGGGCTCGCCCATATCGCAGGCAATCACCCTTGCGCCCTTTTCTGAAAACAGTTTTGCCATTGCCTCGCCCAGACCCTTGGCGCCGCCGCTTATTACCGCTGTTTTTCCTTTCAAATCCATCGTGATTCTCCTTCTCATTTAAGTATGAATGTTACTCATATTATGAACATTATTCATATTAAACCAAATTTTCCGTTTTGTCAAATTTTTTTTTATTATTTTGTTTTTTTCCGAAATTTTCATATAAAACTACATTTTTTCCTCGTTTACCCATATCTACAGCCTGTTTGGGTTTAAATTTCGTTGGTTTTGGGACAGGCGGGGAACAGACAGGCGGAAAATTTTTAAAAAAATCGCCTGTTCAGGGCAAAAACAACTTGCGAATACCGGAAAAAACTATATAGTATAAAGGCGATTTCAAAATGTCAGATTTTGAAATCGCAACCTTAGATTTAGAGGAAAAAGCGGTCATAAGCCGCTTTTTCCAAAGCCGATTTCAAAACTAACCGAGTTTTGAAATCGGCTAAAATTTCAAAATTTTTGAAGTGTTATTTTCTTTTGCCGCAGTGATTTAAATTTGTGGACGATACTGGATTTGGCTTCCAGTCGCGGACTTCCTGTCCGCTCCCTCCAGCCCGCCTCCGCCCCTTTCGGCGCGTCCTGCGCCTCAACCCCGCAAAGGCTTACGCCTTCTTGGGGCACGGGGCTCCGGTTCAAATCCAGCTTTTGCCGCAGTGATTTAAATTTGTGGACGATACTGGATTTGAACCAGTGACTTCTACCGTGTGAAGGTAGCACTCTCCCGCTGAGTTAATCGTCCGCATCGAGAGGGGCGCCGGTGTGCGCACCTCCCGCTGAAGCACTACTATAGCTGTTTTATTGATGAAAGTAAAGCCTTTTTGAGTGGTGTGGTTTCGTGGTCCGCCATGCGCTCATTGCCCTAATGCGTTTCTGGATGTATAGTGGCGGTAAAGAGGCCGGATGCTGAAAAAAATCAGGACTGAACTGATCCGCAAATTGATTCATCTTCTCATTGCCCTGAGTGTTCCTTTGGTGGCATTTAATCGTATCCTGACCGTGGGTCTGTTGGCGGGGGGTACGCTGGCTTATGTTGTTTTTGAGTTGTTCCGTTTTAACGGGATAAAAATTCCCGTGGTTTCGTCTCTTACCGCGATGGCTATGAGGAAGCGGGACCAGGGGCGTTTTGTGCTGGGGCCGGTAACTCTGGGGTTGGGCGCGCTTTTGGCCCTGCTCCTGTTTCCCCCTCCCGCGGCGGCCACGGCAATTTACGCCCTGGCTTTTGGCGACGGGCTTTCGAGTCTGGCCGGAAGGCTCTGGGGGCGTCTCAGGCCGTCTTTTCTTTTCGGGAAAAGCGTGGAAGGGTCCTGTGTGTGTTTTGCCGCTGTCCTGGTTTCGGCATATCTGGTTACAAGGGGTATACGGCCCGCCCTCATTGGAGCCCTGGCGGCGGCGCTGGTTGAGGCGCTTCCTCTTGGGGACTACGACAATCTTGCCATTCCCCTGGTAACGGGCCTTGCCGTAACCCTTGCGTTAGCCTGCGCTGTCTGAGCTTGCGGGGCATGACCCCGCGCGAACCAGGCGGGATCGAAGCGCTCAAAGCCAGAGGTACACATAATGAAGCTGGACACAGGCGATCCAGGTTCCCAGGCACAGAAAGACTATGCCCAGGGGGAGGGCCGCGATGGTGTCGGCGGCAAGGAGTATGTTCCTGCCCAGCAGGGTCAGGACCATGCCGCAGGCTATAAAGAAATATTCTTTTGAACGCTGGGTATAGGCGGAGACAAAGAAGCTCAGGAGGGTGATAATCACTATTCCCGCCTGGGCCAGGCGAAACATTGAATCATAGCCTGAAAGCATGGACAGGCTGGAATTCCAGGCCAGACTGTCTATGGGCATGCCGATGACGATGAGCAGGGTAATGATGACGGCGATTAAAAGGACGTTTCCGTGCTTTTGTATGTCAAGGCCCGCCGCGTACACGCTCGCCCCAAAAAGACAAAAAACCCCGAAATACCGGCCAAAATACAGTATCCGCGAGGCAATTATCAGGTATACCTGGGACAAAAACAGGGTCTCCCTGAGGAGGAGTATGCTGCGGACAAGTTCAAAACTGAAGGAAAAAACAAACATGGCGAAAAAGATTATCTCAGGCGAATTGGTTTTTTCAAAAAAATTTAAAATGAGTATCAGGGTGGCCAGGGCATAGATACTGGCAAGAAGCATGGACACCAGGGGCGCGTAGGGCCAGGGGCCGGAAAGACGGGTCAAGAGGGGCTGCAGCGCGCCAGGCGCCCGGCGCACCGCCGCCGCCACGGTCTGGGGAGCCGCGTGCAGGACCGCCAGAGCGATAACCAGCATCATAAAAAGCGCCAGGGCGGCAAAACATATTTCAATCTTAAAGAGACGGTTCCGCTGTAAAAGGGTCATGGGGTAAGCATAATTGAAAGTCCCGCCTTCTCTCAAGTCCCATACCGGGAAAGCCGAAAATAAAACAAGGAGAACTGGATGTATAAGAAGATACTTATCCTTTTACTCATAACCCTGACTTTTCTTTCCGGGCTTTGGGCAGGAGACGCCGCTTCGTATGTGGACCTTGGTTTTTCCCCTGACGGTACAGTATACATTTTTGCCCAATACGGTATTCAATCACGAACACTGAGGCCCTGGGCTGATTTGTTTATTGTCGACGTGCCGAACAACAATTTTGTCCCCGGCGGAAGAATCTCCTATGTCCATACCGCCCCGGTCGCGGCAGGACAGGACGGTTCGGGAGCCCTTTTCAGGCTCATTGCCCGTAACGCCGCCCTTGCCGAGCGCCACGGCGTTGATTTTCTTTTTCAGAGCCAGCCCCTGTACGTCTCCCTTAACGGGGAGGACGGCGGCAGCGGCCAGACCATAGAATTCAGGGATTTTGAAGCCCAGGCGAATTACCGGGCGTCCCTGGTCTCCACTGTGGAAGGCTCATCCTCATCGCTCGCGTCATCGTTCTATATCAATCTTGAAAGAACGGACAGCCGGGGAACCAAAACCTATGTGGTGGGAACCCCCCAGCTAAAACGGCCCATGATCGCCTCGTACCGCATCAGGAAAGCCATGATAGCCCCCCATGACGGCTCCCTTATTTTTGTGATTGAAATGCGCAAACAGGGCGAAAACGGCTCCGACATACGCTACATGGTCGAAGCGGTACGGCTGTAATTATAGTCAGAAACATTCCCTGAATATCTGGGCGGCGGCGCCGCCGTCCTCGTGGACAGTACGGAGATAGAGACGCCTGCCCAGGTTCTTTCTCTGCCAGAGCCCCTCTTTCTGCACCTCAACGGCAAGATGTATCCACCCGTCCCTTCCGGGCAGTTCCCTCGTCTGCGCGAAAAAATACATGCCTTTGGGTATGCAGAAGGCCCCCGGCCCCTCCGGTACAGGCAAAGCGGATCTGCCCAGCCAGACCGGTTCGGCCAGATAGCGCGCTTCATCAGGTTCAATACTCCTCCCTGTTCCGGCATCAAGATCAAAAGCCATGACAATGTCCCCTTCGGGATAACAAAAGGGCCTGAGCGCGGCATCAGGAACATAATAGAGGGGAGCGTGCAGGCAAAGGGTTGTGTACCGTAGGTCCATCAGGAAAATTCAGTATATGAAGCGCCGGAGAATCCGTCAAGCATCCGCGTCAAGGGTTTCCTTGAGGATGGCAAGGCCCTCGTCTATTTCGCCGGTGCTGATGGTATAGGGGGGGAGGAGGCGCAGGGTTTTGGGGCCGGCGCTGAGTATGAGGAGGCCGCTGCGTGTCCCGTCTGCTCTGGCTATGGCTGCTTCGAGCAGGGGCCAGGCTTCGACGCTGATGTCAATGCCTGTCATAAGTCCTTTGCCCCGCAGCGCGGTTATTTTCGGGTGGTTCCAGGATGAGATGGCGGACAGTATCCTGCCGCCCTTGTTCTGTATCCCACGGAGAAAATCTTTTTGGTCAACGGTTTCGAGTACTACAAGTCCTCCGGCGGCGGCGAGGGCGTTTCCGCCAAAGGTGGAGCCGTGGTCGCCCTGTTCAAAGACTCCGGCGGTTTTTTCACCGCCAAGGACGGCGCCTATGGGGATGCCTCCGGCAAGGCCCTTGGCAAGGGTAACCAGGTCGGGTTTTACTCCGTAGTCTTCACAGGCCAGGAAGGTTCCTGTCCGTCCTACGCCGCTCTGGATTTCGTCAACGATAAGCAGTATGTCCCGCTCGGCGCAGAGCCGGGCCGCTGTTTTTACAAATTCTTCGTTCTGGGGCAGTATGCCGCTTTCTCCCTGTATGATTTCCATGAGGAGGCCGCATACTGAGTTGTCGAGTGCGGTTTCCAGGGCCTGAATATCTCCTCCGCTTATATACGCGAAACCTTCGGTAAAGGGTCCGAATTTTTTGTGGAATTTGTCCTGTCCTGTGGCGGCAAGGGTTGTGATGGTTCTCCCGTGAAAACTCCCTTTGAGGGTAATTATTTTGTGCCGTCCGGCGCCGTATTTTTCGGATGAATATTTCCGGGCTATCTTGCAGGCGCCTTCGTTGGCCTCGGCGCCTGAGTTGGCGAGAAAGACTTTCTTCATTCCGGCGACGGAACAGGCTTTCACGAGCCGTTCGGCAAAGGCGCAGGCAATATCGCTCTGAAAATAATTTGACGTGTGTATGAGGCGGGAAGCCTGGCGGGAAAGGGCCTCAACCAGGGGCGCGTAGCCGTGGCCGAGGCAGTTTACCGCGATGCCCGAAGTAAAATCAAGAAATTTTCTCCCCTGTATATCGGTAAGCCACGATCCTTTTCCTTCGGAAAATACGGGGGACAGCCGGTGATAGGTGTTCATAAAAAAATCGCTCATGGTATTCCTTCTTCTATACAATTATACAATCATGGTTCCTATGCCTTCATCGGTAAAAAGTTCGATAAGAAGGGCATGGGGTGATCTGCCGTCAATGATGTGGGTGCGGGAGACTCCGTCGTCCAGGGCAAGGCAGCAACATTCAACCTTGGGTATCATGCCCTCGCTTACGATGCCCTGCCGTTTAAGATTGTCCAGTTCTCCCCGGTAGATGACCCTGAGAAGCGAGGCGGGGTCGTTGACATCCTTGAGTACGCCCCGGACATCGGTCATGAGGAGAAGTTTTTCCGCCTTGAGCGCGGCGGCTATTTTTGCCGCGGCGGTATCGGCGTTGATATTGAGGCTCTGGCCGGCATCGTTTTCCGTGCCTATGGCCACGGTGGAAACTACCGGTATATAGCCGCCGCCCAGGACTGTCTCAAGCAGGCCGGTATTGACTTTGGTTATTTCGCCTACAAGGCCCAGGTCGGCGTTTTCGGCGCTGTAGCGCACGCCTTCGAGGAGGGAGCCGTCTATGCCGCAGAGTCCCAGGGCCTGGCCTCCTGCCTGCTGGATAAGGCTGACTATGTCCTTGTTCACCTTGCCGGCCAGTACCATTTGCACCAGTTCCATGGTTTCATCATCGGTATACCTGAGCCCGCCGACAAAACGGCTTTCCTTGCCGGTTTTTTTGAGGAGCATATCTATCTCGGGGCCGCCGCCGTGAACCAGCACGGTCCTGATGCCCACGCAGGCCATGAGTACTATATCCTGAATCACCGCCGCCTTGAGTTCCGGCGAAATCATGGCATTGCCGCCATACTTGACCACGACGGTTTTCCCCCTGTACCGCTGAATATAGGGGAGCGCGTGGACAAGTATGCCGGCCCTGTCCTGGCTGCTGCCGTCCATACTAGACGGCCTCCCCTACCCTGGCGGAAGAACCTGAGCGCATGGGGCCAAGCAGTTTGGTATACTCGGCCATGTGGGGCGATTTAAGGTGGGTTTCCAGGGCTTCGGGGGATTCCCACTTTTCGACAAGGGTGAGCCTGTTGTCCTGTACGGGTTCCTGTATGGACAGGGGGGATTTTGTTTCCCGTATATAGGTATATTCAACACAGCCCTTTTCGGCCAGTACCAGGGGACGGAGTTTTTTGATTCCTTCAAGATACTTGTCCATCATTCCGTCCTTGATGGTAAACGTTACTACTACATGTATCATTACACACCTCCTTATGACCGGTAATCACCGTTTATCTTAACATAATCATAGCTGAGATCGCAGCCCCAGACCTCGGCGAAACCGCTGCCGCTGCCGGCGCTGATACGGATTTCGATTTCTTCGCCGGACAAAACGCGCTTTGCCTCTTCCTCGGAAAATTTCACCGGTATCCCGTTTTTGAAAACAGTGATGAGGCCGGCGTTTTTACCGCCCGCTGTTCCGGCAAAATCCACGCTGGTCTCATCGGGGTTAAATGAAACGCCCGCATACCCCATGGCGCACAACACCCTGCCCCAGTTGGCATCGGCGCCAAAACAGGCGGCCTTGACGAGGCTTGAGGAAACCACAGACTTTGCCAGGGTTTCCGCTTCGGCCTCGCTTCCGGCGCCGGAAACTTTTACGGTTACCAGTTTTGTCGCCCCTTCGCCGTCCCGGGCCATGGCCCTGGCAAGTTTTACGCAGAGAAAAGTCAGGGTTTCTTCAAATATTTTATAGTCAGAACCTTCCGCCTCTATTGGCTCGTTTCCTGACGCGCCGTTAGCCATGACAAGCACCATGTCATTGGTGGAAGTATCGCCGTCAACGCTCAACCGGTTAAAGGAAAGCCCCGCCGCTTTTCTGAGGGCGCGGTCAAGGAGTTCCCCGCGTATGGCGCAGTCGGTGCTTATAAAACACAGCATGGTCGCCATGCTGGGGTGTATCATTCCCGAACCCTTGGTCATGGCGCCGAAACGCACGGCCTTTCCGGCGATTTCACATTCTACGGCTATATCCTTGCGCCGGGTATCGGTGGTCATGATGGCTTCGAGGGCGGCGTCATGGCCCGCCTGTTCATTGTTCAGGGCATTAACCAGGGAAGGCACCGCCGCCTCTATTTTTTCTATGGGAAGGGGAACGCCGATAACCCCTGTGGAGGCAACGGCAAAATCACCGGGGCTCAGGGCAAATTCGTCGGCGGCAAGGGCGGCCATGCGCCTGGCGGCCTGTATCCCCGCTTCGCCGGTACAGGCGTTGGCGTTGCCTGAGTTGGCGATGACCCCATGAAGGCGTCCCCGTTTGAGATGTTCGGCGCTTACCAGAACACTCGCCGCCTTAACCAGATTCGTGGTAAACAGCGCCGCGGCTGTGCAGGTTTTTTCAGAATAGATCAGGCCCAAATCCCGTTTTCTGTCCGACGCCTTGATACCGCACCATACGCCGCCCGCCCGGAAGCCCCTGGCCGCGCATACGCCGCCCTTGATTTCTTTCATACGCGCCTCCCTAGCCTAGAACGCCGCGGGGATTCCGCCGAGCCCCAGGCTCTCGTCAAAGCCAAAGATGATATTCATATTTTGAATGGCCTGACCGGCGGCGCCCTTGACCATATTGTCAATGGCGCTGACTACAATGAGGGTAGTGCCGGTCTGGTCAAGATGTACCGAAATATCGCAGTAATTGGACTGCCTGACTCCCCTGGTTGACGCGGCGGCTCCCTGGGGGAGTACGCGGACAAAGGGTTCGTCCCGGTAAAAACCGGCGTAGAGTTCCCGTATTTCCCCGGCCCGTTCCGCGTTTTCCGGTGAGGGCGGCCTGTCGGAAGGAAGGCCCTGGGGGAGAGGGCCGAGGGGTATATATATCGTACTCAGTATGCCCCGGTTCATGGGCGCCAGGTGGGGGGTAAACACAAGCTGAACAGGGCGGCCCGCCATCTTTGAGAAGTTCCGGCTTATCTCGGGTATATGCCTGTGGGCGCCGACCTTGTAGGGGCTCATGGCATCGGCACATTCGGGAAAATGAAAGGAACGGGAAAGTTCCCTGCCGCCGCCTGTTATCCCCGACGCGGCGTCAACGATGACAGGGCCCTCTCCGGCAAGGCCGCGGGCAAGGCAGGGATAGCAGCCCAGGGAAGCGCCTGTGGGGTAACAGCCCGGATTGCCGATAATCACCGGCCCCCGCGCGGCAAGCTCCCTGATACGGAGCCGGTTCAGTTCGGGAAGCCCGTATACTGAACGCTCCCGCAGTTCGGGGCGGGTATAGGGCTTGCCGTACCAGGCGCTGTAGACAGCTTCGTCATCGTCAAAGCGAAAATCAGCGGACAAATCAATATAGGAAATCCCCCTGTCCACGGCAGCTCCGGCGTACTGCTCGCTTACCCCGCTGGGAAGGGCGGCAAAGACACAGTCGCTTTCCGCGATGGCCTTGGCGGGACTGACCAGGACCGATGAAAGGCGGCCCCGCAGAGCGGGGTATATGTCCTCAATACGCTCCCCGGCATGGGAACCGGACGCGAGGATGAGATTTCCGGCCTCAGGATGACCCAGGAGCAGTCTGATTAATTCGGCGCCCGCATAACCGGTGGCGCCGATGATACCAATGGTCACCGGAAACCTCCTTATTCTAAATCCAGATTGTGATTTCTTTAAACTAACGACGGAAAAAGCGGGAAGCGGAGACAAATATGTCCGCAAGACCGTGGGGAGAAGGAAGGACTCTGTTCTTTCCGTTCATGGGTATAAAATTGCATAATTATTTACTTGTGTCAATAGCTTGCGGCAGCCGTATAGGTTATTTTTCGCCAAAATACCTGCCCGAATACCTGCCGGTTCCCAAAAGTGCCCATATATTCAATATTTATCCAGATATAATGAATATTTATTCTATTTTAAGGTGAATTTGCCTTGACACGGACGGAAAAAATTTGGAATATTTATGCATTGTTTGTAACGAGGAGTACGCTATGATGACCCAGGCAGCAACGGTCCTTGAAAAACCCATAAAAGATGACGCTGTTTTCCATCCGGGAAAAGTCTACTGTGCCAACTGTATTCACTGCAAACTGGTACCTTCGGTTCAGAATGATGAAGGCTTTTATGTACTGCGCATACGCTGCGACGCGGGCAAATGGAAAAAGAAACTCGGCCAGGAAAAAATATACAAATACTGTACCATTACAAGGCGCTACCTTGACGCCTGTGACTCCTACGACGACATGGGCGATACCCGGACCTTTATGCGGGATCTCAAAAAGACCCTGCCCGGCAAGGACCTGTGCTATTCTCCCTGTGAAACAGCGGACTGCGCATTATAGGGCTGTTACATTCTTGCTGGCAGGATGTTTATGTGGTAGAATATGCGTATGTATAGTTGTCTAAAAAAAGCGCCGTTTTTCGCGGCTCCGGTCCTTTCCGTTCTCCTGTCCTGCGCGTCGGGACCAGTGGATGTCCCCGTTGACATGCCGCCGGCAAAAATCATCCAGCAGGCCCAGGAGGCCACAGACAGGAACCGGTATAACCAGGCCCTCCAGTATTACTACATTATTCTTGAACGGTATCCCTTTGACACAAACAACAGGGAATACATAGAACTGTCCATGGGTGCGGAATACGAAATCGCCTTTCTCCACTACAAGCAGAAAAAATACGCCGGGGCAAAGGGTGAATTTACCGCCCTGCTTGCCCGCTACGATACCACCGACGCGGAACTCCTCCCGCCCCAGTACAGGATACTCGCCGAAAAAGTCCTGACCCGCATTGAGGAAAAACTCATCGAGCGGCCTGAACTGGCCCTGCGGGACGAAGGATAGGGCCTACTGGGGCAGGATGATGGCGTTTACCTTGGGCATCATACTGTTATAAGTTCCGTATCGAAAATCTGCTCCAATTTTTTTAAGGTTTTTAACGTTGGATTTGCCATCTTGGGATTTTCAAGTTTTTGATAAACCTGATATTTTACCCCCATTTTGTCGGCCACATCGGCTAATGTCATATTACGGCTTTTCCGCATAGAGCGGAGCCATATCGCAAATGAAAGTCCCGGATCAAGTTCAATCCCGTACCAGTCAGGACGCTTTTGCATTTTTGGTATGGTAAAACTGTCCCCGTGTTCCAAGTACGATTCAAGAAGCCCTGAAACCGCTTCAACGGCCATCTTCCTTGCTTCCTCAAGAGTATTGCCGTAGGTTAAAATACCGGAATAAAACTCCGGCGCTTCAACATACCAGCACTTGTCCTCATCCGAATAGGTTATTTTGCATGGTATCATTGTTTTCATTCCAGCCCCGCCTGTTTTTTAAGAGAATTAAAAATCCCTGATTTAAGGTCCTCATTTGTATGAACTGGTACGGATATACTGACCCCATTTTTACGCATGATATGGTGCGATCCTTTGACGCGATCAAGAATCCAGCCGTTTTTCTTTAGCAGCTTCACAAAATCCTTGCCACTCATACAAAGAATATACACCTTATAAGGTGTTATATCAAGGGAAATATTTCATTTTTCGAGGGGCCTACTGGGGCAGTATGATGGCGTTTACCTTGAGGTTCCTTTCCTCGACTGCCCTGTCTACCATGTCTTTGGAGACTGTGCCGCGCTGGCGGTGATGGGGCGGGGCGTCGCCGATGAGTATGATGAGTCTGTCCCGAGCTTCCCAGGGAAACTTTACCGCCGCTTCGTGGAGGGCTTCGTAGACTGCTTCGGGTATGTCCCGGCCTCCGGCGACGGTGATGGTGTTGAGGTCGCGCTGGAACTCGTCAAAGTTCGCGGTAAAGGGAATGACCCTGTTGAGGTATTCCTCGAAATAATCTTTGTAAAGAACCATGCCTATTCTGAACCGGGAATATTTACTGATGATATCTTTAAGCATGGGTATGAGCATGAGGCGTACCGAATCTATGTCGTCTTTCATGCTGCTTGTGGTGTCAAGGCAGAGTACGAGGTCGAGGGTATCCCCGTCAGCGTCATCCAGTATGGTTTTTATTTTGTCTACCAGGTCGCCGGGGCCGGTGGACCAGGCCAGTGTACCTGAGGCGGCTATTTCCGTAAAGGCTTCTACAGTATCCCGCATAAAGTTTCCTTCAGGGGGGCCTTCCTGGGGGCGCTGTACTACACTGACGGTAAAGGGGTTGTCCCTGAAAGTCCCGCTATAGTCCCCGTAGGGAAGGGCAAAGGCCCGTATGTTGAGGTAAGTCCCGTCCACCACATAGATTTCGCCGCTCCGTGTCCAGGGGTAGCCGTACTCAAGTATATGGGGTATGTACACATGAAAGGCTTCGCCGAATTGGGCATCCGGTTCGGGGCTTGAGTCTATGAGAGACCAGATGCCGCTTTCTCTGGGTATGGGCACTCCGTTGAGGAGGCGTATTTCGTCCCCGTTTACTTCGTTCCATTCCTTTGTCCGGTAAGCGTAGTTATCGGCGTTAAGGGAAGGGTCCCTGGTCGATTCGGTGATGAGTACCGACGCCATTCCGGTTTTTTTGCGGATAAAAAGATGAAAACCGCCGTCGGTTCTCTGTTCTATCCTGAGGTCCCCGGGGACCACGCTTAAATCCTGGGCAAAGCCGCCTGCGCCGCCAAGACAGAACAGGGCCAGGACGGGAAAAAAGATTTTCAGCTTCATACTTTACTATCGGCCTGATTGTACCTGCGGTTTACCGCGGGGATGGCCGCCTGGGCCGGGAAAGGACTTCACCAGGGTGGGTCAGGGGGGGGCGGGCTATACGGATACAGCGGAAAGCCCCTTGTTTTTGATAATTGCCAATAAGCGCAAGGCGGGGCCTCCGGGTTTTTTAACCCCCCGCTCCCAGTCTGAAACAAGGTTCCGGGAAACATTCACATATCGGGCAAACGCGGGTTGAGACAATCCGGCGCCTGCCCTGATATTCCGTATTTCTTCCGGCGTTAATTGGGGTGTAGGGACAAGGCAGGTATCATCAAATTCCTTCATGGTTATCTTGTCAATGATAGCGTTTTCATATAAACCCTCAGCCATGCCGTGAATAACCATGGACGCTTCGCTTTTGTAAGTTTTAGCCATAATTGCCTCCTAAACCTCTATATATCTTTTGGCTTTTATTTCCATGTTTATCTGTTCATCTGTCATGGATAACATATAACCGGCTAATTTTTTGAAATCGGCTAATTCTGATTTAGAGATATTAGCCTGATTTGATTTTGCGAAACCATATACAAAAAAAGTTAATCTATTTTTCTTAAAAAATATAATTGAACGATAGCCGCCGGCTTTGCCTTCTCCGCTTCGTGCGATACGTTGTTTGTATACGCCGCCGCCAAGATCGGCGTTAAATTGTCCTTTTTCAAGCTGGTTTACAATGTTTTTTAGTGCGTCATCATCTATATTTTCCTTTTGAGCAAAATATGAAAACCATGTGTTCTTTAATATCCTCATGGAAGCCCTTTAATATAATACATAGTGTTATATTAAATATATATCATACTTAGTGTAATGTCAAGCGGTTCCTTGTTACGCCGAAAGGTTTACCGAGAGCCCGAGCGTTGATGACACTTTGATAAAAGTGAGCAAATTACAATTATAGCCGTTTTCTATTTTTGATAACTGCTGCTGGGTAATACGGCTTTTTTCGGCTAATTCTTTTTGAGAAATACCGAGTTCCTGCCGTTTTTCCGCTATCCGCAACCCCAATTCGAGTAGATATTTTTCGTCTTCGTACAACTTTTTGAATTCGGGATTGGCCAATTGTTCATTAAGGTGAT
>JAIRXO010000289.1 GCA_031268255.1 Spirochaetaceae bacterium | reverse complement strand
CACAGGTTTCCGCCGTTCCTTTTACCGCAGCCTTGACTATATGGGAATTTCCGGCAGCCTGGGCATAGAGGATGACCTGGCCAACTACGCCGAAAGCCTCGCCGTTTCGGCGCCGCTCTGGGCTTCTCTTCCCTTTTATTCACTCTATGATGAAAAACAGCGGGAAAAAATGGCGGACCTTGCCGCCGCCAATAATGACTATACTTTTAATTCGGGCCGTTTCAGCGACCAGTTTTTCTTTACCCTCCGCCTCCCCGGACAGGGAAACGCCTGGGACCTTGCCAGGCCCCAGAGTTTTCACGCCGGGCTTGAGCGCATACTCTATCAAAGGCTCGACACCCTTGAGGATGTACTGCGCTATTCCGGGGGCATAGGGTTTCAGGCGCTGAATGTTTTCGGCGCCTTTGGATCAAACCCTGTCTTTTCGTTCTACCAGAGCGACGAATATTCCCATTCACTGGAAGCGGCGGTAAGCGTCAACAGGGGAGAGGGAATCACCTGGCAGGCACAGGCGGGACAGCGCATGGGCTTTTACGGGTTTCAGGGCGGGGTGTTAAGCGTCATCAATACCCTCAATCTGGGATCGCGCCTGTGGTCAGACAGCCTCAGCGCGGAATGGACAGTGCCGGTAAACAAAAGCCTCCTGTCCCTGTTGTATGATTCCTTTATGGTCCGTATGGAAGGAAACGAAAACTGGAGTTACCTAAGCGGCCTGGCCCGGACCGAATACGAAAGACTCCGCAGGGAAAGCCTTGAAATGGCCATCAACCACAACGAACAAACCACAGGGCTTTCCCTTACCGCAGGCCACGAATCCATACTGCGCGTCATGGGTCATCTTAATCTGTCGGTATTCGGAAAACTTACCCACAGCTACGATTCGAACACCAAAATACTCTCATTCATCGGAAGCACCGGCATCACTCTCCACGTCATGTTCTGAGCTGCCGCTCATCATGACCCGTAGGCTCGCCTTCTGGGAAGGCGTGATGAGGGGATCTTCCAGCAGGGCGTCGAATTTGTCCCTGTCATAGCCCTCGCCGAGCAGGGCCTCAAGCCCCGACAGACCTTCGTCCGACTGGCTGTCGGCGATAAGCATGAGCCTTGAGCGGGCAAAGCGCACGTCAAGGCGGTTTACGGTTGTCCCCGAATCGTCTGATGCGCCTGAAAGTATCTGGTCGTACTGTTCAAGTGCCTTGGCGTACAGTTCGGCGCTCTCAAGGGAAAGGGCGTATTCGTACCGGACCAGGGGATCGTTTTTTTCTTCGAGATACTGGGCATAAGTATCCGCCGCCTCCACCTTATCCTGGGCTTTCTGCACCCTGGCGTAGAGAAGGAGGAGGTCGGGGTTTTCAAGAAGGGCAAAGGAATATTTAAGTATTTCCGCCTCCGCTTCATCGGCCCTCCCCACGGCAAGGAGGACCAGGGCGTAGTTATACCCGTCGTCGGCATCCGGCGGAACCAGGGAAAGGATTTTTTCATAATGGGCAAGGGCGCTTTCCATATCGCCGTTCCCTATATGGGCATAGGCCGCGGCCCTGAGCGTGGTAACATTGGAAGGGTCCCGCCTGAGGAGGTCCTCAAAAATTTCAACCGCTTCCGCGTAACGCCCCCGCGTAAAGGCAAGGCGGCCCAGGTTGTACAGAGAGGCGTTTCTGGTCCGGTCAAAAGCCTGGGCCCGCTCAAACCATTTTTCGGCCTCGTCGTATTTACCCAGGTCCATATACGCCACGCCCAGAGAATAGTATTCCTCGGGACTGATGGCCCCGCCTGTGGCGCAGGAGGCGGCGCAAAGGATCAGGGCAAGCAGGGCTTTAGCGGGAAGATTCTTCATGCAGGGACCCTATAACCGTTCTTTCAATCTCGCGGAGCTGTGCCCGGTAGAGCCTGGCTATGGCTGAACCGTAATCGGCAACAAGCTGAATAATATCCCTCGGATGATCATGCTGATCAACTCCGTTAAGGCGGTCGCCGGCATCGCCAAGGCCGGGCAGTATATAGGCGGCGCTGTTAAGCACCGGGTCCATCCACAGGGTATAGACCACGCTGTTCTCCAGGGCCCTTACTATCCTCAGGGCGCCCTTTATGGCCGCGATGACATTAAAAAACTGAATCGACTTGGGCCGTATCCCCTTGCCGAGAAGATACTTGACTATGGTAACAAGACTCCCCCCCGTGGCGTTCATGGGGTCGGCAAAGACAAGGTCCCTGCCGTCAAGGCTTTCAAGGTCAAAGTACGAACAGCGCAGGTCCAGTATGTATTCCATGTCGTTTTCGTGCTTTGTATCGTCCCGCTTTATTTTGAAAAGGGCAAAAGGCGTGGTATAGCCCCGGGAAGAATACTCCTGTATTTCTTTGGACATAATCATTGAAGGCAGAAGAGCCCCCCTGAGCATGACACACATGACGGTATTTTCTATCTTGGCGTCTATGTTGGTAATCTTGTGAACCGCGTAGTTCTGCACCGGAGAAGTAACCGGCGTTTTGACGATGAGGTAATTTTTGTTGGAACCGGTAGTCCCGCCATAGGCAAGTTTGAACAGCATCTCGTAGGCCCGCTGTATGTAGTAGACAAATTCCTGGTTCTCGGTACGAAAGTCCCTGAGTTTGGCGATAACCCGGGAAGCCTCGGGATGGCTTTCCTGGGGAGTAACAAAGGAGTACACGGACAGGTTCTTTTCGGCGCTGCACAGCTCCTGCATGAGGCTGCCCATCCTGTTGTAGTGGCCGACAAGTTCAGCCTCGAGGCCGCGTCTTTCCTCGCTTGACCTGGCCGCGGTGAGGCCGTTAAAGGAAATCATGGCCTCCCGGTAGAGCCCGTCAAGGGCGGCCAGGTTTTCCCTGTCCTGCTTTGTAAGATAGCCGTCCAGGTCCGCCGCTTTAAGAATCACTTTATCCATAAGATTCCCCATTGGTAGAATAATAACACCAATAGTAACGAAATGGAAGTGTGATACGGATGTATCCGGGGGAATAGCCCGGTCCGTTAGGGACCGGGCATTGACAGATGAGATCACAGGACAGTCTCATCATACGGACGGCTTTTAGAACGTCTTTATTTTCCCTGTAAAAGCTCCAGACGGACCACTTCGCCGGTTAAAGCGCCGGTTGTCAACGCTGTCATGTTCCCCGCTCCCCGGCCATCCTTATTAAAGGTGTTCCCCATGGCCCCGCCGCATGCATAGAGGTTTGTTATAGGCTGTCCTTCCCTAAGCAGTACCCGGCATTTGTCATCAACAATTACGGTGGCATATTCGCCGGAAGAAACAGGCGATACTTTGACCGCATAGAAGGGACCTTTTTCAACAGGCGCCATGTTATCAACAGATGTGCCAAAAACCGCATCACCGCCGTTTTTATAATCAGCATTATATTTGCTTACAGTCATATGTAACGCATCACCAGCAATACCCAGTTTGTCC
>JAIRXO010000283.1 GCA_031268255.1 Spirochaetaceae bacterium | reverse complement strand
CCGTGAACCGGACGGCTTCCGGGGAGCATGGCGTCCCGGTAACGGCGGGCCTTGATGCCCGCGGCCTCGCTGCCCCGGTCTATGACCTGGGACAGAAGAACATCAAGGAGCTGGGCCGGGTAGGGCCTCACCATAGGAAGACTCTCGGTGATATAGCCCTGGACGGCCCACAGGTCAATATCCCTGTAGAGGGCGTCGTTGGGGTCATGGATGATCTGGGCATCCAGAGTGGAAACAAGCACGACAACAAAAAGTAATACAATTCCACGCTTCATGTATTTTCCTCAATAATAGTACCGGACGCCAAGGCCGGCTTCAAATCCGTATTTCCGCTCTCCCCTTACATGGGCGGCGTCTAAAAGCAGGGTCTCTCCTATGTTGCCCTCGATGGTAAAACCGGGAAACAGCCTGTATCCAAGACCCAGGCCCAGACGAATCCTGGTCTCGGGATTCCCTGACGGGCTTCTCTGATTATTATACTCTGTATCCCAATCCCATTCCAGTCCGTGTCCGCCCTGCATTTTGAAGGAAAGGTCAAGACGTACTGAGAGTTTTTCATTTTGCGCCGCCGCGCCAAGGGCGGCAAGGAACATATCCCTTCCTTCGGTATGGCCGAAAAACATATAACGGAGATCCTTTGTCCCAAGGTCTGAAAGCCGCCGCATCCATATCATGCTGGCGAAGGGGCTGGACAGAGTGTATAGGAAAGGATCGGCGTACACAAGCTCGCCGTAGAATGAGAGAGCCCAGTCATTAAAGGAAGCGGCGTATTCGGCGCCAAGGAGATACCCCATGCCTGACGGCGGCTGATCCGGGTAACGGCTTGCCTCATAGGGGGTAGAAAATTCGTTCATCACAATCTGGCCGTAAAGCGCCCAGCCGCTTAGAAAGGCCCATTCAAGATCAAGGGAAAAAAGCGAACCCGTCATGGAGCCGCTCTTCTTCCCCCAGCCAGGATAATCACGCCAGGAGAAAAAGGAATGAAAGACCATGATGGGATTAAGGTAACGAAGTTCCAGGGGAGAGTTCCCGGCCATGACCCCCTCGCTTAGTCCTACGGAAAATTTTTCAAAAAGCCTGAAGTCAAGGCGGTGCAGGTAGAGGTAACGGTTGGTGGTTTCGATAAGGCCGGAGACTTCAGGCGAGGGTGGGATTAGATCGCCGGAATCGGCGACCAGATGTTCCGCGTTAAGGGGCATCTGGCTTATCAATGCGGAATACTTAAAGTTACCGGAGAAAAAACTAATCCGGGCAAAATCATAGTAATCAGGATTATCAGAAACGGCCATGTTGCCTGTTATGCCCGGACCAAAAGAAAGCCTGTCCCTCCCAATCTGAAAAGCCCACCAGTTTCCGCCTGCTGCGGCAAAGGCCCGCAGGGGCATATTAAGGTCAAAACGTTCCGCCATCCAGGGGACATTGCTGCCCCAGTTTGAAGCGGGATGATTGTAATACCAGGGATCAACGGCGAGCAGGGGTTCCAAAAAAAGTTCAAGCGTATCGCTGAAAAAAAAGTGAAGCGGCAGCCCTATAAGGGACCGGCTCCTGTTATCCTGTTTCTGCCAGGCCACGCCGGTGTTGGAACGGAAACGGCCCTCCAAAGCCGCGTTTATATGGAACGCCGCGGAAAAATTCGGCGACACATAGGAAAGGGGAGGGACCATGGCGTCAAGAACGCGCTGATACCGTCTGAGCGCCGGGCCGGAAAGGTTTTCTGTTTCAAGCTCGTTCAGTATGGCGTATACCTCGTCCCGTGACAGGGGCGGCGTAAGGGAAAGAAAACTCTTTCCGCCCTCACGGACCAGGTAGCGGAGATCTTCAAGCAGGGGATCATCGGCGGAGATAACCGTAAAAGGTTCGGCGCCAAAGGAAGTTCCCCCAAGAAAAAAAAGAGCCAGGACCGCAAAGAGAAAACGGCCCAGAACCGCCCGGACGAGAGGCCGCGGGCCGGGCCCGTTACGCGCAACCTTGAAAAGGGGCGCCGTGAGGCGGTAATCAACATCAGTGACCATTGTCAAGAACTTCTCCCAGGAGGGAAACAAAGCGGGCTTCAAGTTTCCCCAATTCAGAGCGGTATTGCTCATAGGCGTTTTTGCTGATACGTTCCCGCTCAGCGTCATTTTCAAGATACTCAAGAGCCTTGTCCATAAGATCCCCGCCGTCCCAGTCAAGGGGCACATAGGTTTCATAGGGTATATACACATCAGGCCAGGTTTTTAGATGGGACATATCAGGCTTGAAAAGCAGACTCCCTGAAATAACGGCCTCAAAATCCCTGAAACAGACCTCCCCCCAGCCAAAAGGCGACAGCACAATTTTTGAATCCTCCAGTTCCCGGTAATAGGCAGCCTGGGATACAAGGCCGGTAAGAAAACGGCGGTCGCCCTTAATCAAATCAAGAAAAAGCCTTCGCTGAAAAGAGATGGACGCCGATGGTACCGGGTCGATTCGGGCGTGCACCTCTATGGACCGTCCGGGCGAAGAAAAATCTTTTGGCGCAACAGCGCGTTTCTCCGCAAAGAACGACCGTAAATCAGGAAAGCCGCCCCGGGCAAGAAGAACCCCCAGACGCTGGGGCAGATTCTTCCTCGGATAAGAACCGACGCCTATGTTCCAGGAAAGCCCTGCCTTTTTAAGATTACCATCATCAACACCGCCTGTATAGCGGTATCCGGTTCCCCCGTCGCTTACGCCGTATTTGTCATGGTAGTAATGGGCAAAAAGGTTTTTCGCGTATAAATCCTTTTGGTAGTTGGCGGCATCGCTAAACACGGACTTATAAAAAAGCCTGTCAACCCAGGGAAGCAGGTCAAGCCTGTTTGTCCCCGCCTCGGGCTGGCCGTTAAAAAAAACAATTGTTTTATATTTGTCCCTGAGTTTTTTTATAAACTCAAGGTCCTCCGGCTCCAGGTCCCTCGGTTCCCTGTGCTGAAACCAGCGTTCCATAAAAAGAATCCTGTTCTTGTCTTTTGCAAGACAGTATTCGGGACTGGAGGTAAAATAAAAGCGGGGCCTGATTTTTTTAAGAAAGAAAGGCTCCATGGTATGGAAAAGCGAGATGCGTTCATAGTAGGCGAGGAGGGTGATCATGGGGATGGTATCATTCCTGGTAATCAATTGTCATATTAGGGAGATGAACCAAGGTATATAGTAGAAACCCCGGTTTCCTTATTTCGCCTTCCCGAATGAGCCTGATTCTCCTTTCAATTTTCTTATAAAATCAAGCATCGCTGATAGTATCGATTGGGCAATGCTGGTAAAATACCAATGCAGCCGTAATTTTTCTATAAAATAAAAGACGCCGCCAAAGCGTCCGCAAAAATGAACAATGAACGGAGTTACCGGAATGCCCTGTTTGATAAAACGGGCAACGCGTTTAACGACGTTTATCTGTACTTTTTTGGCGTCTATCAAGGTACGGGAAAAGCGCCCGTAATCAGGAAATGGTTCTATCTTTAATTTTGCCAGGGCCATAGCCAGAAATGGTTCGTCAGGCAGCATGGTGTCTCTAAAATACCCTATTTCGGAATCTTTGTCCCGCATATAAGCAAGGGCCGTATCAAAGAGGGCGGTAACGGTATTACCGGAAGAAAAAAGAAACATACCGCTGTTAAATTTGGGGAGCCAGTCCGCATCAAGTCTTTTAAGTGTTTTGGCAATATCCATATACCAGATACCGTCTGTTGCCATGTCTCCGGCATACACAAAGACCCGCTGCTCAAGGAGCTCCCAGTATGCATCCACCGGGTGTACTACCAGGGAATCGGCGTCAATAAAGAGGGTTTTTGTAAACGGCGTAAACCGGTGAAGCTGTAATTTGAGGGTAAACGGGCTGCCGTAATCTTCATTATAGGGAATAACCATATCATAAAAATCCGATAAGGCTTCGGGTTTATCGGTGATAACCGCGCGTATGGTCCCGGGCGTATTGAGTATGCATGAGAGGGCAAGATATTTTGCCTGCCTAATGTATTTGGCGCCCACCGCGATGGTAATGATGCCCCTGTTCACGGAAACCGCTCCCCTCTATGTTGAAAGTTTAACATTCAATCTGTTCCACTATACTGCTGTTACAGATAAATATACAAGATGGCCGCTAAGATTTTATTTGCCGGTATAATCCCGCATGGCTTTTTCAAAACGTTCTGCCCAGTCAAAATGATACACTTGCGCACGTTTATGGCATAATGCGCGCACTGAATCATAATACTTTTTATCGGCCATGCATTTTTTTATTTTATCCGCGATTTTCCTGACATCATTGGCGGGAAAAAGCAGTTCGTCATACTGAAGCATATCGGGCAGCCCGCCTACAGCGGAAGCCAGGACAGGGCATCCGGTATGCAGGGCTTCCAGAACCGTGTCGGGAAAGGCGTCATAGAGGGTAGGGTAGACCATGAGGTCGCATGAAGCGAGGAACGGAAAGGGGTCCTTGAATCCTTCAAAACGAATATGGTCCTGAATATTAAGTTTTTTTATGAAGTCTTTTGTTCGGGTTTGATCCCCCCGTCCCAATACAGAACAGGTAAATTCATGTAATCCGCTTTTCTTAACCAGCGTAAGGGCCGCAAGCAGATCCCAAAGTCCTTTACTCGAAGAAACTACCCCGACATAAAGGATTTTTTTGACTTCGGTCGACTGGTTTTTGTTTTTATATTCCGGCTTGCATCGGGGAGGGCCTATATTACCAGGAATAATAACCGTTTTTGAAGATGCCGCGGATGTCCGCCTTAAAAAAAGCTGCCTGTCAACATCATTTTGAAAGGTAATAAGGCTGGCGTATCTGGCGGCAAGTTTTTCCCGGTGGCGGTTTACAGGATCGTATATAACAGAAAAAAGATACTCTCCCACTGTCAGGCCGCCGCTTTTTCTCAGAATACGGGCCCTGTCTATGTCATTGCAGCGAAAAGCGTAAAACAAGGGAAGGCCAAATTTTTTCCGAAGGAAAAGCGCTGCCTTGAGATGGGTGTCGCCGTGGATATGCAAAAAGTCCACAGCGGGGCCTATAGCGTTTTTGATTAACGGTAGATTGGCTTTTATCTTATGCCTGAACAGCCAGGACGCGGGGGGGAACCCTCTATAGGTATAACTGACCGGAATACATATTCTTTGCAGATGGACAGGCGTATAGTCAAAGAGGCTGTTCATGATGACAAAGACCCTGTTCCCCCTGCCCGCAAGTTCTTCCATTAACTCAAGATAGCGTCTGTCACCTCCGGTTCTGATTGTATTGTTAAGAAAGATGCCGAGTATATTCATATATCAAGAAAACAGCTTTAAGCGCCGTGTTTTTATATCACGAAGCATATAGTGTTCCGAGAAATTGACGGTATGGGTACATACAGCGTGCAGTTTTTTCTCAGGAAGCAGTGTTTTAACAATTCGCTCTTTATACGAAAAAGGATTTAGTTTTGTAATTTCATTTATATTTAC
>JAIRXO010000253.1 GCA_031268255.1 Spirochaetaceae bacterium | reverse complement strand
GCGTTGATCCCAAAAGAGAAAAACGCCTGGCGGATGGCGGTTATGGAAAATGCCGGAAAAGGGAAGTATGAGAGCCGGGCTGACTATACTTGACGCAAACGCCGTGCTTCAAATAACCGGTTGTTCGATATTCACTTTTGACAAAGATTTGAAGAAACAATTATTACTGCAACAGGAAAATGAACGTTGAACAAATATATATTATGGTTGTTCAAAGGGTAAGATTGTAAAAAGGGGTTTACAGTCCGGTTCTTCACTTGGGGGGTAGGGCGAGACCTCAGGCTCGCCCGGGGGCGGCCCTTCGAGGCACGACGGCATATTGGGAACCTCGTCGGGCCTACGCCTTGCCGCATTTTTCATCAAACCCGCTCATTGAATCGCGGGATTTTATCGGGCGGGGGGCCGGGCGCTCAGGTCTTTATACGCGAGGGCAGTGGGGAAACAGGCCCCCCTTATAACTCTCCTTACAACTCATCTTAGTCCGTGGTTTTTCTTCTTCCTTCCGGTCTGTGGTTAAACAGGGTGGTCAAAAAACCTCATTTCTGATAAACTATCCCAGCTTCCATTCAGCAGTTTGTTCCCCAAAAGGAGTCATCGTGGTTGGTATAATCTTTTTAGTCGTGTTTCTTGTCCTTATGACCTGTATCGGTATCTGGGGTATGCGCAAGACCAAAACGCTGGGGGACTTCTTTCTTGGCGGAAGGACTCTGGGGCCCTGGGTTTCGGCGGTTGCCTATGGGACATCCTATTTTTCGGCGGTTGTTTTTATCGGTTTTGCCGGAACCCAGGGTTGGCAGTTCGGCCTTACGAGCCTCTGGATAGCCGTGGGTAACGGCGTTATCGGCGCGGGCGCGGCCTGGCTGGTCCTGGCCCGGAGGACCAGAACCATGACCCAGAATCTGGATGCCATGACCATGCCGGAATTCCTCCAGGAACGTTATGGGGCAAAACACTTAAAGCCCATCGCCGCGTCGCTTATTTTTCTCTTTCTCCTCCCCTACTCGGCTTCGGTATTCAAGGGTCTGGGTCATCTTTTTGAAAAAGTTTTCGGCATACCTTACGATGTCGCCCTTCTTGTCATGATAGCCTTTACCGGCATCTACCTCATACTGGGCGGTTATTTTGCCATAGCGGTTACTGATTTTATTCAGGGCATCATCATGTTTACCGGCGCGGCCCTTTTGATTCTGGTTCTTTCCGGCCAGGGCGGCGGCTATTTCGAGATGGCCGGCAAGGCCGCGGAAGCCTACAGGCTCCACATTGCGGCGGATCAGCGGCCCACGGCGCTGACTGTTTTTTCCCTGGTCTTTATGACGAGTTTCGGCACCTGGGGTCTCCCCCAGATGACCCAAAAATTCTACGCCATAAGGAATGAGGCGGTGATTCCCAAGGCGACCATAGTAACCACGGTCTTTTCCCTGATGATAGGTTTTGCCGCTTATTCCACCGGCGCGTTTTCCCATGTTTTTTTTGACCTCAGCACGGTGCCCCAAAACGAGGCGGGGGTCATACTCTACGATCTTATTGTGCCTACCCTGCTTACCGAGCGCCTGCCCCAGTTACTTCTGGCTTTGATACTGCTCCTTGTCCTCTCGGCTTCCATGTCCACCCTTTCCTCACTGGTGCTGGTATCTTCTTCGTCCATTGCCATCGACCTTTATCCTGTCCGCATAGACGCAAAAACCGGCAAGGACCACTCGGTGGCCATGATGCGTTTTCTTTCGCTTATTTTTATTATCATTTCGTATTTTATCTCCCGTTTCCAGATAGGCATCATTGTATACCTTATGTCCCTTTCCTGGGGCGTTGTCTCCGGTTCTTTCGCGGCGCCCTATGTCCTGGGTCTCTATTCAAAACGCATAACCAAGCAGGGCGCCTACGCGGGGCTTTTAAGCGGCGTTCTGGTCATGATACTGCTCTTTCTGCTCTGGGGGCCTTCGCGCTCCCCGCTGGCCGCTTCTCTTGCCATCGTGATTCCCTTTATCGTAACGCCTTTAGTATCCGCTTTTACCGTTCCTCCTGAAAAGAAACTGCTTGATAAGGCTTTCTCTAAAATCAGAAAAGGAGAACCACTGTGAATGAACCGAATCTGGCGGTCCTGGGGGATGAGGCTGTTGCCCTGGGCGCCCTGCACAGCGGGGTAAGCGCGTCTTACGGGTATCCGGGAACCCCTTCTACGGAAATTCTTGAGTGCCTTATCGCCGAGTATGAAAAGGGCGGCCCCCTGGCCTCATGGTGCACAAACGAAAAGACCGCCCTTGAAGCGGCGCTGGGCGTTTCCCTGGCCGGACGCCGCGCCCTGGTAACCATGAAACACGTAGGGCTTAATGTGGCTTCTGATCCTTTTATCAACGGCGCTCTCCTGGGGATCAAGGGCGCGCTGGTCATCGCCGTGGCCGATGATCCGGGCATGCACAGTTCCCAGAACGAACAGGATTCCCGCTTCTACGCTTCTTTCGCCATGATTCCCTGCCTTGAACCCCGGAGCCAGCAGGAAGCCTACGACATGACCAGGGAGGCGTTTGACATCTCGGAGGCCCTGAGCGTTCCGGTGCTGATCCGCATGGTTACCAGGCTTTCCCACGCCCGCGCTGGAATCTGTCTTGGCAAAAGAAAAGATCAAAACGCCCTTTCCAAAACAGAGGATAAAACCAGGTGGATGCTCCTCCCCGCCTATGCGCGGAAAAACTACGACGCCCTCATCGAAAAGCAGAAAGAACTGGCCGCGTGGTCTTTTTCCCACAGGGTGAACAAACTTGAACTTAAAGACCGGGACTTGAGCTTCGCGGTCATTACTTCGGGAACAGGGGGGAATTACTACGAAGAAAACCTTGAGGACTTTGCCGCTTCCCGGAGTGGCCGCCTTCCCGCGCGGCTCCACATAGGGGCCTATCCCCTGCCGTCCGCTTCAATCAGGCAGCTCTGCGAAAGGGCGGAGCGGGTTCTGGTTATAGAGGAAGGCCAGCCCTTTATAGAAGAAAAGCTCAGGGGCATACTGCCCAACAAGGTCATAGTGTCGGGAAAACTCGACGGCTCAGTTGTACGGAGCGGAGAGCTGGACCCGGACAATGTACGTTCCGCCCTGGGGCTCCTTCCCCGGAAAAAACTAAAGGTGAAGATTCCGCCCCTGCCCGGACGGCCTCCCCAGCTCTGCCAGGGCTGTCCCCACGCGGACAGTTACCAGACCATCAGCGCGGCCCTTGAGGACCTTGACTCAAAAGCCGTGCTGTCCGACATAGGATGTTATTCCCTGGGCGCACTGCCGCCGTACAGCGCCATAGAAAGCATAGTCTGCATGGGTGCGAGCATGGGCATGGCAAAGGGAGCTTCTGACGCGGGAATCAAGCATGTGCTTGCCGTCATAGGCGACTCGACCTTCCTCCACTCAGGCATTACGGGCCTCATCGACGCGCAAAAGGCCAATACCCCCATGACCGTGGTGATACTGGACAATTCCACCGTGGCCATGACCGGCTGCCAGACTACCATGGTTCCTTCTGAAAAACTTAAAAGTTTGATACTCGGCATGGGCGTGGAAAGCGGCCACATACTTGAACTTGAGGCAAAGAAACAATGCCTTGCGGAAAACAGCCTGAAACTTAAAGAAGAGATTCTCTACCCCGGCCTTTCGGTGGTCATATTCAAGAGGGAATGTCTTGAGGCGTTCCGCAGAAGGCGCAAACAGGCCGAAGGAGACGCCGTATGAAAAAGGACATTATCCTCGCCGGAGTGGGAGGCCAGGGCGTGCTTTCCATAGCGGCCATCATAGCCCAGGCCGCCCTGGACAAGGGCTTTACGGTGCGCCAGTCGGAGGTACACGGCATGGCCCAGAGGGGCGGGGCGGTGCTTGCGCATCTGCGCCTTTCGGACCAGGTGATACCAGGGGACCTTGTTCCCCAGGGAAGCGCCGACCTGATAATTTCAATGGAAATACTGGAAAGCCTCCGTTACGCGGCATGGCTTTCTCCCGAAGGCGCCCTGGTTACCGCCGCCGAAGCCCTGGTCAATATTCCTGATTATCCTGATATAGAAGAACTTAAAAAAACCGTCGGCTCCTTTCCCCGGCATTGCATACTTGAGGCCGAGCGGCTTGCCAGGGAAGCGGGTCTGCCCAAGGCGGTCAACATGGTCATGGTAGGAGCGGCCTCGACCTTCCTCCCCCTGGAACCGGAGGGCATAGAAAAAGTCATAAACCGGATATTTTCCGCCAAGGGCTTTTCCGTAAGCGGCGCCAACCTCAGGGCCTACAGGCTGGGAAGGGAAAACGGGAGCGGGCAATGAACTACCAGTACTGGAACCGCGAAATGGAACTGCTTCCCCGCGATGACCTTGAACTCTGGCAGCTCTCACAGCTCCGGGAAACCGTGGGCCACGCGCTGAGGACGCCTTTCTACAGGGAACGCCTTGCCCGGTCGGGGATACGGAAAAGTGACGACATAAAAAGCCTCGACGATCTCAGGCGCGTCCCCTTTACCACAAAGAACGATCTGCGCGAAGGTTTCCCCTACGGCTTTTTAAGCGTGCCCCGGGAGGAAGTAGTAAGGCTCCACGCCTCAAGCGGAACCACCGGAACGCCGACAACCATTTACTATACCCGGGACGACCTTGAGAAATGGACAGGCTTTGTGGCCCGCTGCATTTACAGTACAGGCTGCGACAATACCGACGTGTTCCAGAACATGATTACCTACGGCCTCTTTACCGGCGGCCTGGGCTTTCATCAGGGAGGAGAAAAAGTCGGCATGCTGGTCATCCCCTCAGGACCGGGCAATACCTCCCGGCAGTTCCGCCTCATGCAGGACTTCGGAACCACCGTAGTACACTCCACGCCGAGTTTTCTTCTTCATGTTGAATCAAGGATGCGGGAAGAAGGGATAAGCAGGGACAGCATCAAGCTCAGGCGGGCCTTTGCCGGCGCCGAACCTTATTCGGAGGATACCCGGCGCCGCATAGAAGAACTGCTCCGCATCGACGTGTATAATTCCTACGGCCTTTCGGAGATGAACGGACCGGGCGTGGCCTTTGAGTGCCAGGCCAAGAACGGCCTCCACATCTGGGAGGACGGCTACATCGTGGAGATCGTAAACCCCGATACCCTTGAGCCTGTGCGGGAAGGAGAAACCGGAGAACTGGTTCTTACCATACTGTGCAGAAAAGCCTCCCCCATACTCCGCTACCGCACCAGGGACCTTACGGGCTTTATTCCCGGACCCTGCCCCTGCGGCAGAACCCACCGCCGCCTCCGCCGTTTTACCGGACGAACCGACGACATGCTTATCATCAACGGCGTCAACATGTTCCCCAGCCAGATAGAAGAAGTCATCATGGCCATGAAGGAAGTGGGGAACAACTATGTCATCGAGATAGAAAAGGCCGGCGCCCTGGACAGGCTTACGGTAAAAACCGAAGTGGGGCCGGAAAACTTTATGGACGATACCCGTCCCCTCAACGCCCTGAGGGAAAAAATACGCCGCACCCTCCAGACATCCATCACCATCAACCCGCGGGTGGAACTCCACGAATCAGGCAGCCTCCCGGTAAGCGAAGGCAAGGCGGTGCGGGTTATTGACATGCGGCCCAGGGATATGTAGTGGTTTACACATTATATAGAAACGGTTAGAATAAACTGTGCTTACGCACAATATCATTTTTTATGGAAGGATTCAGATGAAAAGAACAGCTTTACTGGCTCTCCTGGCCGCTTTGGCCTTTGTCATGGTTTCCTGCGCGAGTTCAGGCGGCAGCAAGGGCGGCCCGTCAGGAACCGCCAGCGCCAGCGCCCAGGGTTTTGGCGGACAAGTTACCGTTACGGTAACTATCAGCAACGGA
>JAIRXO010000043.1 GCA_031268255.1 Spirochaetaceae bacterium | reverse complement strand
ATGGTAAAAAAAACTCTTTTTTTGATATTCCTCGGCGTGGGAACTTTGGCCCTTCTTGCTCCGGGCCTCGAAGCTCAGGAACTTGCTCCGCATCTTGAACGGGGCATAGAGCTTTACAGCAGGGGCCAGTGGCCTGACGCCGTGGCCGAACTGCGCAGGGCCCAGTCCGGCGCGCTGACTCCCAATGACCAGGGCGAGGCCCTGTACTGGATCGCCCTTTCCGAACTTGCTGCCGGTGAATACGAAGCGGTCATCAGGGACCTGGATGAACTTCTGCGGATAAATCCCCTGGGAAGGCGCAGCGCCGAGGTTCCCTACGAGAAGGGGAGGGCCCTTTTTTACCTTGGCCGCTATGACCCGGCCATTATCCTCCTCTCAGGCTACGCCTCAGGCGCCGCCGACCCGGCCCGCAAGGCCCAGGCCATATACTGGGTTGGTGAATGTCTTTTTGCCCTGGGCCGCCTTGACGAGGCCCATGATATTTTTTCCCGCGTCATTGACGAATTTCCCCAGAGCGTAAAATACGAGGCCGCTTCTTACCGGATTTCCCTTATAAACCAGAAAAAGGTAGAAGGAGAACTCCTGAGCCTCCTCCAGTGGAGCCATGAGGAATCCATCAAAAACGTGGAAGATTACCAGAGGCGGGAGCGGTCCTATGACCAGGCCATCATAGCCTATCAGAAACGCATAGCCGATATGCTTAAAGACACCCGCCTTGCGGACCTGGAAAGCTCCAATTCTGAATATCAGCGGCAGATCGCCGAACTCCAGGCCGCCCTGGCCCAGGCCGGCCCTTCCGCGGCGCTCCCCGAGGACAGAATGACCAGGCTTCTCGGCCTTAAAGTCAGGGCCCTCGAACTGGAGCGGATTCTGTCAGGCGAGCTTGGCGAAACAGGCGGAGGTGAAAGCAGATGAACCGTTTCCGGTATTCCGTAACGGCGCGTATCAGCGCCCTGGTCCTCTTTCTCTGTTCCGCGGCCCTCCATGGGGGGGAATTTTCCAGTGGCCGCGTCAAACTGGTACTGCATGAACGCTCAGGCCGCTTTTCCCTGTATTACATGACCGATACGGCGAACAGGCGCTACGAACCCCTTTTTACGGACCAGGACCCCCGTACCAGTTTTATTACCGTCATAATCAATGACCGTACCTACAAATTAGGCGAATCCTCAGCGTTCAGAATACGTCAGGGCGACGGGCCGAATCCGTCACTGGTGTTTGAATCGGCCTTTCTCACCCTAAAGGAAGAATTTATTTTTACCCGCTCGGAACATTCGGAACTTGCCGACGGCATTGACATTGTGCTGAGGGCCGAAAACAAAAGCGGCCAGGCTTCCCGCATAGGGATACGTTTTCTGCTTGATACGCATCTGGGCGAAGGGGAGCGAAGCCACTTTGAGACAGAAAGAAGGGCCATATCAGGCGAAACACTCTTTACCGCCGGGAGCGGCGGAGCATGGTGGCGTTCGCGTAACGGGAACTACGGTCTTTTTGGCGGCCTTCCCTCAGGCGGGGATTCGGCCGACGAGGTTCTCGCGGGCAACTGGAAACGCCTCAATGACGCCGCCTGGAAAATCAGCGTCAACGAAGGCAGGAATTTCAACCTGCTGCCCTATTCGGTAAATGATTCGGCAGTAGCCTATTATTTTGACCCGGAAGCAGTCGCCTCAGGGTCGTACAGGGAGGCCAGGCTCTGGCTTTCAGGAGCCGCCGAAGGGGAGGAAATCAGCGTTGCGCGTATCCCTGTCCGGGACACCCAGGACCTGGCGCTTCCCGGAAACGCCCCTTCTCCGGCGGAAGACAGCGGGGCCCTCAGATCCGATCTTGAGGCTATACAGAACCTCGTTGCCCGTATAGACGGCTATATAGCTTCGGGAAATATAACCGACGAGGAATTAAGCGCCCTGGAGTTTACCCTCAGGCAGCTCAGGGCCCGTTACGGCAGGCAGTAAGAATATCCCATGAAAGGCGATCCCATACTGACAAGGGCGGCCAGGCTTTCCAAAAGGGGCCGCTACGGAGACGCGATACAGCTTCTTGAAGGAGAGGTATTCCGTTACCGGGACTCCTTTACCTACTACTATACCCTTGCGTCCTCCTGCCTCTACTCTGAGGATTACGGCAGCGCCTTTACCTATTTTAAGCATGCCAGGGACATTAAAATGCGGGAACCGTCTGTTCTGCTTGGCATGGCCCTGCTCTTTCTGCGCAGGGGCGAGATAAGCAGGGCGGTAGACCTCTACCTCGAAATACAGGATGTGGACCCCCGGAACCCCCGGGCCAGGGAGGCCCTCAGCATCATACGGAAATACGGCGATCCTGACACCATCAAGGGCATGCTTGAGACAGGAAAGCTGAAAAAAATTTTCCCGCCCCTTCCAGAAGTTCCCTTTTCCGCCGGACGGCTGCTGCTGCCCCTCGCCGCCGCTCTTGCCGCCGGCCTTGTCATCCTTGCCGTCATAGCCGGCGCCAATGGCGCTTTCAGCAGACAGCCCTCCCGGGGAGGGGCGGACGAGACCCTGCTCGAAAAGGATGAGACAGCCCTGCCGGTACAGACCGGAGGCAGTTACCGCTATGTGCTTACCGCCAGACAGGTTCTTGACAATTACGAAAAGGCAAGGCGGCTCTTTCTCGATTACCATGACGAAGCCTCCAAGGTGGAACTTAACCGCATCATAGAATCCAACGCGTCGGCGGGAATAAAAAACAAGGCCAGACTGCTTTTGGCTTATACCTCGGCCCCTGACTTTTCCAGCCTTAAAGACCGTTTTTCGTTTGCCCTGGTTGCCGTCGATCCGCTTCTGTACCGGGACTGCTATGTTATATGGCGGGGCATGGCGGCCAATGTTGAGGTACAGGAACAGAGCACCTCCTTTGACCTCCTCGTTGGCTACGATACCCGGACCACCATGGAAGGCATAGTGCCGGTCCGCTTGAACTTTGCCGATTCCATAGATGCCGAAAAACCCCTTGAAGTGCTGGGCAGAATAGTTCCCGTCTCAAGCGCCGGCAACGCCGCCGGTTCCACCGTGCCCATACGGCTTGAAGGAATCGCCATACATCAGTTACGATAAT
>JAIRXO010000214.1 GCA_031268255.1 Spirochaetaceae bacterium | reverse complement strand
GTGTTTCTTACCGTGATGCTATGATTATCGTCCAGTTCGGGACCCAGTCCTCCGGTAACCGTAAGGCCGTCCAGAATAACACCCTCCGCATCAGCCATAATTATCACATGATGGGCCTGGGTTTCGCCGTCGGCAAAAACGCCTGACAGAATAGTCTCGCCGGCCTGACCGTGACGGTTGTCCGTATCCGTATCGGTCTCCTTAAAGCCGCCGAAAATATGAATTTCGTTCCTCAGTACAAAGGCAAGATCCTTTTTGTTTTGTATACCCGCAATAGTATATTTATTGACATGGTAGCCGCTTACGGGACCGGCCTTGTAGTTACCCGGACCCCCGCTTGTATCAACCGGGAAACAGTCAAACGCGGGATTTGACTCGCCCTTGTAGAGAGGGTCTGTGCTGTTGTAGTACGCATTTGTATAATCATCGGGGTCGGGAACCCTGTAGGTTCCTTCGAGCAGCCAGATTTCGGTAAAGTTATAAGGATCATCTCCATCATAGCTGTTGATTACCGCCTGGAGGTCCCAGCTTGCCCTGCCCCAGCTTGTGGCGGTGGCGGTGCTTCTGTCAAAGCCCGGTTCGCCGGGCAGCCTTCCCGCCGCGTCCCTGCCGGTTCCGTAAGCGCCGCCCCTGTTGGCCAGCCCCACGCCCCGGGGCGCTACATAGGCGATTCTGTTTTGGGCCACAGCGGTCTCTTCGTATTCAGCTTCAAATTCAATATTGGAATCAGGCATATTGAACCGGTATTTTCTGTACTTCTTGTCAGCAGTATCACTGACAAGGGTAAGGTCGTTCATGCTGAAGCCTTCGGCCTTGCAGCGGACGCCGTTTTTATAGCCGCCGGTATTAAGGCCCAGTTTAACGTAATAGCCCAGATTTGCCTCGATGGTAAGTTCAATGAGATCGCCGGGAAGCGCGCTTGTGGCGGTGAGGCCCGAGTCGCCTCCTGACGCAAAGACCGCCCTCATGCGTCCGTCACTGTCGGCATCGGAGGGCAGGATAATGTCATTGCGGTTTTTGCTGAGTATGTTAAGGGTGTATTCCTGGATGGAATAACTGCTCGGCGCATCGCTGACCGTAATCTTTACAACGGTATTCCGGCTTTTTAGTTCAATATCGGCAAAGGGAGATGCGCCAAATGGCGTTAAAGCATCATCCACCCAGACGCCGCCTTCACGATGAAAATTCACCGTCCTGGCGGAAGAAGCGATGCTTATGGTACGGTCCGCGGTGCCTTCGGTATTTCCAAGTGTAACGCGGGCATGGGTTCTCCCGGACCCGGCTGTTACCGTATAGCTCTGTTTATTGGGCTCAAAGCCGCTTAACCCATTGATGTCCCATATATTGTCAACGAGTACCCCAGGCTCCACTGTTATAGCCGCAAGCACGGCCCTGGCTGTCTGGCGGCGCGCCATTACCCTGTAGGGATTTGGATTGGTCAGTTTACCGAGAGCCTCCACTTTGAGTACCACTTCCATACTTTTAAAGATTCCGTAGTCCTGGACATCAAAGGCAAACTCTACAGGCGTATCGTCGGGTTTTACAAATTTATCGGACTGGCTGTATGTATAGTCCTCGGTCCACTCGGGGGGCGCCTTGACCGGGGCGGCAGTGTTTAAGACATTGGGATTATTGTCATCGGGAATATAATAGCGGTCTCCGCTGGAACCATAATAGTACCGCGCATACGTTATCCATTTAGGGGATGAAGAAGCGGTGTGGCTCTCAAAGACGGGAGCTATGACTACCGCGCCGGTATCCTTGGGGAGGGCCGCGTCATAACTCAGCACACTGGGGGCAAAATTGCCTATCAGACGGGTTTCCGTTTCGGTTACAGGCGGCTGCGGCAGCGGCGGCACTGTCTTTTTGAATACGCCTATTTCGCCCAGATAGGCGTAATCAAGTTCCCTCCTGAGCTCAAGTACATACTCCTTGGGATCAAGATCGTTAGCCCTGGCCGTTAATGCTATATAGGCGAGCTTCCCTTCACTGTCAGGATCGGGATTGCCAAAATCAGCAGGCATTCCGAAATAAGCGTTATGGGAATCCTTTTGACCCGGATAGATATATACACTCCCCAGGCTTATATCGGTTTCGCCGTTGTGGAGGCCGGGCCACCAGCTTGGCAGGGCCGTTATGGGGATGGTGTTTTCTGTTTTACAATAATCCCCGCCGGGCAGCGGAGTAATGCCGTCTGCGTCTATAGTAACCTTACTGCCGTCGTTTGCCGCATAGTCCTTTGTCTGAAAGCGGTAATCAACAGTGTACACCATTTTCTCAGGCGTATTAAAGGAACGGAGAACAAGGGCGACATGCCTGGTATAATTGGGAAGTTTAACCTGGTAACTGCCCCGTGACGGAATATAATTGATAATAAAGCTGCTTTTTTCGTAGGCCTCAAGTTTGTTGGGGTCGCCGTCATCACTCACAAAAAGTTCAATTCCGGCAAGCTGGGCTTCGGGTTTGCCCCGCAGCGCCTTTATCGTATACAGGGTACTCAGCCTGTGTTCCTTGTACGCCTCGATGATAAATTCAACCTCGTCCTGCCACAGTTCCATATGGCGGAATGTTTCGTATTGCGCAAAGGCGCCTTCTTCGGGAAAGGCCGCGATGGTAATATCCACCGCGTCATAGGGAATGGTAACAGTATATGCCGAACGATCCCGCTGGAAAAGTTCGTTCAGGGGATGGGAAGGGTCATCATCTGTTATCACATTGGAGCGTATTTCTACGCCGGTAAGATACACAGGCCGTTCAAGATTATGGACTATATAGGGATTCTTACAGGCCGGAGCCAGAAAGAAGGTTCCCAGAGAAACCACTATTGGCAGTATGGTACGCTTTTTCATATTCCTATCCCTTTAGTTCTCGTAGGCGCCGACATCAATGACGCCAATTTTGCGGTTCTTTGTTGTGCCGTCCGGTACAGGCGATCTCTGGTCGCCCTTGCCGCCGCCGTTGTCGTTACCCAGCGATATTTCTCCGGCGCTTATTGAAGTAATATCTACCGGCGCATAGCCGCCGCTGAGCCAGGTATAGAGCCAGTAGTTTAGTACGTCCGTCATGGCAGACTCC
>JAIRXO010000179.1 GCA_031268255.1 Spirochaetaceae bacterium | reverse complement strand
TCCTCCCCGATGAGGAAGACGTTCTCCTGGGCGCGTACCCCCTGGAAGGGATGGATTTGATGGTCCATCCCAAAACACAGGAGGTTGTCGGTGCCCACGGCGACAAGGTGCGGAACGTGGTCAAGTAAGCGGGAGCGGTTCCCGAGCGCCAGTGTCTACGCAGGGGTGTCAGGCATCGAATCCAAAGAGCAGGGAGTACGGAGCAGGATTACCAGGGAAGAAAGCTCCATGCGGTGATTTTTCCCTTTTTTATGAGAGAAACAATGTGGCTTATAATTTTGCCCGTTTTGGGTTTGGAAAGGCGGCCCGCAGTGGAAAGAACAAGGCTTTTATCAGCGGTAAATAGTTTGTTGGGCCGGACAAAACTATCCAGGGGGAGAGAACCGGTGAGAAAATCGGATGCGCTTATGGATACGGAAAAGGGGTCGTGTTTTGCCTTGCTGGTGATTTGGCATAATATGATATCCTCACCCGGAAGATCGGTAACGACAAAGGCCGGACGGCGTTTAGAGCCGGAAAGGTCTGAAAAGGGAAACGGAAGAATGACGACATCGTCCTTTATAAATTGGCCCACGCCTCGTCCTCTTCGGGGGTATCCCAGTCTTTGGCAAGCGCGGATTCGCTTAAGCGCATGGTTTCGGGGATTTCCCGCGTACTCTTTGATTGCAAGTATCCAACAAAATCAACAATTTCCTGCTGATAACTGGAAGGGAGTTTTTTTATTTCCCGAACAAGGGCTTCTTCATTTACCATCCGGATTATCTCCTGTTCAGAATATATGCCGGAATCCCGGATTACACAAGGTCGGGGCGGAGCAATGAGCAGTGAGCAGTGGGAAATATGGAGGAGAAACGATGAGGGTAAAATTGTGGTTTGTGTTTGCGTTTTGCCTTGCGACGGCTGTGCCGCTGGCGGCCCAGATCCCGCCCGGCTGGGAAACGAACCCGCCCCGGGATACGGCGGCAGTAAAGTACAGCGTCGGCGTTTCCACGCCCCAGGCAACGGAGCAGGGGGCGCTTACCGGGACCTGGCAGAACGCCCTGCAAAACTTCGCCGCCTCCATCGGGACCAGGGTCAGTTCCCGGACGGATATTACCGTTGCCAAACAGGGCTTTGACAGCGAAATTGCCGATGCCTTTACCGTAACCCTGGAATCTTCATCCTTTTCAACCCAGGTGCGCTTAACCGGCGTCCGGGAGCTTGCCCGCAAAGTAGAACGGCAGGGTCCGCTGTATACCGCATATATGCTTGCGTCCATGAACATAGAAGACTGGCAAAAGGCGGCGCGGTATATCGAAAACGAGGAGGCCGCGTTCCTGGCCTACCGCTTCTTTGCCCAGCGGGTAAATGCCCTGCCCCCTTGGCGTTTCCGGCAAGCCTTCGGGCTTTGGGGACTTTTATACCTGGCTGCGGAATTCCTGCGTCATCGTCAGCGTCAACGCGGGTAACGCCGGAACATCCTACCTTGATGGCCTGGCCCGGTTCGCAAAAAAACTGTACCGCAACAGCCTGGCCTTCCCCACCGCTATCGAAGGGTTTCCCTCCTGCGTCATCTACGATTCGCCCCGGTACTTTGACGGCGTCCTCCGCGCCCTGGGCGGTTTTAATGCCTTTGCCCTTACCCGGTCAAACGGCGCGATCATCCTGGCCCCAAAAAGCGCATCATCCCTAAGCGCCTTTGCCGCCTATGTGGAGGCCATGAAGGACGCCTCCAAAATATTCGTTACCGGTACGGAAATTATCGCCGCGCCGGAACGGCGGACGCCGAATCCGGGGAATCTGGTGGTCGGCCAGTTCAAGGCCCTTGCCGCCCTCCGGTTCGGCATGAGCGCCGTCAGCTTTGACCTTCCCCGCCCGGTACGCAGCGGTCTGCCATACGGAAACGAGCCTTGAACCAGGCGTCCCGGCGTACAACATACCGCCGGTGATAACGGCGCAAACGTCTTTTACCGTGTACGACATGCTCACCGGCGAGCAGTACCAGAGCGCCGCCGTCGATACCCACAGCTTTGTGTTTTCGCCCCCGAACCAGGGCGAGCAGACTGTCCTTGCCGAAAGCCGCCGGGCCATCCAGCTTTTATACGACCCCAAAAACCCCGGCGACCTTGCCGGGGAAATGGAAAAGGTGCTTGGCGGGCTGTAGGTTAACGCAAGGGGGCCGGCCGCCGCTTTTGTCCGTGTCGTTTGTGACGCCCGTGGTTAAAAACCTTCAAATTTTGGTAGTTCCGCGGCACTTGGAAGCAAACGCCGATGCCCCGGCGGCGATTTCCCGTCCTCCGTCCCCTTCCATTTTTTGCTTTTTTGCCTATATAATAGGACAATCCTCAAAACCCGGCCGGTTTTGGGAAAGCCTCTAACGGACTATACCGCCGCAGAGCGGCAAGGTATCAGGCCCCCTTGAACAAGGAGTAGTTAGACCAGTTGCTTATCAGCCCCAGGATTTTAAAAAACATCAAGCCCGGCATTGAAAGCTTTATCAATAATTTGAATTTGCCTATGCGGGCAAAACTCATCCTCATCTTCGTGATAATCAAGGTTATCCCCCTGCTCCTGCTCACGGTTCTTGCCTGGCGCCAGGCCCATAATCTGGGCGGGGAACTGAGCCGCCGCACCCGGTCTTTGATTGAAGAGGCGGACAATAGCCTGACCACCATGGGCAATCTGGCGGTGGAGGATTCCGTTGCGGCCCTCAACGCCCTGGCTACCGAGCAGATCGAGCGGACCAGCACGGACCTTGCCCGCCGGGTGGCGGATTTTCTGTACGAGCGGGACAACGACATACTTTACGCCGCGTCGCTTGAACCGGGCGAAACATCCTACCGCAATTTTCTTGCCCACCGCAGCCGTCCTGTTGTAAAGCAGCGGGAATGGGCGCTTTCGGAAGACAACAAGTCATGGGTCCCGAAAGAACCGCTGAAAACCGGGCAATACTCCCCCTCGTCCAATCCGGAAAACGACAGCAACTACCACAACATACCCCAAATACTCTGGGATACGGAAGACAGGCCCCTGTACCTGGAAATGACCTATGTGGACCCGGAGGGGAACGAAATGGTCAAGGTGACAACTTCGGGCCAGATGGACAGGGCGCGCAAAAATGTTTCCAGCCGCCTTAACACCTATGTAAAAGCCGAAACCTACTTTGAAGAACTCCGGGGTCTGGAACCCGGCGAAATTTACGTTTCCGATGTGATAGGCGCCTATGTAAGGTCCCGCTTTATCGGAATGTATACGCCTGAAAATGCCGAGGGAAGGGGGCTGGAATTCAGGCCGGAAGAAGAGGCCTATGCCGGCCGGGAAAACCCCAACGGCAGGCGCTTCAAAGGAATTATCCGCTGGGCCGCGCCGGTTATACGCGGCGGCAGGGTAAGCGGCTACGTAACCTTGGCGCTGGATCACGACCATGTCATGGAATTTGTGGACCACGTAACACCCATGGAAGAACGTTACGTGGAAATGCCCAGCGCCTATGAGGGAAATTACGCCTTTATCTGGGATTATAAGTGCCGCAGCATCAGCCACCCCCGGCATCATTCCATTGTGGGCTTTAACCCGGAAACCGGGGAACCGGAAATACCCTGGCTGGAAGATCGCCTATACAATGAATGGCGGGTGTCGGGGCTGCCCTACACGGAATTTATCAAAGACGTGCCGGTTTTCCAGGCCCAGTCACGGTCCAGAAAGCCCGCCCCGCAGCTAACCGCTCTGGGCCTTGTGGGGCTGGACGGCCGCTACCTTAACAACGCGCCCCAGTGTACCGGCTGGTTCGATCTTACCAGGGAAGGCGGTTCCGGTTCTTTCCTTATCCTCTGGAGCGGTATATGGAAACCCAACACCGCCGCTACCATCCCCTATTATACGGGGAACTACGGCAAAACAAAGCGGGGCTTCGGGTTTGTGGCCATAGGCGCAGGGCTTGAGGATTTCCAGCGGCCCGCCCTGCAAACCAAAACCGCCCTCGACTCGGTCCTTACCGAAACCAACCTGACGCTGGCGAACGCCTCGGAGGACGCCGGAAAGGCCATTTCCAAGAATCTTTTTGACACGAACATGTCCCTGGTAATTTCCGCAGGGCTTATGATCCTTCTGGTAGTGATGGTCGCCGTCTGGATGGCGTCCGTCTTTACGCAGAGCATCACCGGCCTGATAGCCGGAATATCCAGGTTCCGCGCCGGGGAGCGGCAGTTCCGGTTCAACGCCAGGGTGAAGGATGAAATAGGCACCCTGGCGGATTCTTTTGATGAAATGGCCGACAGCCTGGTTGCCGCAGACCGGGACCTTCTGACGATCATCAGCATGGAGCAGAAAATAATCTATGCCAATAACTATTTCCTGGCTATGCTGCACAAAAAACTTGACGAGCTTATAGGCCGGCCCTATTCCGAAATAAGCTTTTACCCGGCGGATTCCGTCTCCAATCCTATCAAGGCGCTTTGGGAAGGCCGGGAATCTGAAATACTGTACCTGCCGGACAGAGGCCTGTATGTACGCGGCAAAGCCACTTACCTTAAAGACAAGAACGGCGGGAATATAGGCTATATTATTACTACTTCCGATATAACGGAAATGGTAAACCAGCAGAAAGAGCTTGAACAGGCCGTCACCGAGGCGAACAACGCCAACGCCCACAAGGGGGAATTCCTTACCCGGATGAGCCACGAGATCCGCACCCCCATGAACGCTATTATCGGCATGACCAATATCGTGAAAAAGCAGCTTGGTGAAAATTCGGGCAATATGGGCGCGGTAATGGGCAATATCAGCCAGATCGAGGCGTCTTCCCAGCACCTGCTGGGCCTTCTCAACGATATCCTGGATATTTCCAAAATCGAGGCGGGCAAGATAGAGCTGTCTATCGAACCTGCGGACCTGCTCAAGCTGGCGAACATGGTCGTTACGATCATCAGGCCCCGCTGCGAAGAAAAAAACATCAGCTTTGATACCCGTTTCGAGCTTCCGCCCCGGACCAGTTACCTCTGCGATCCTTTAAGGCTCCGCCAGGTTCTGATAAACCTCCTGGGAAACGCGGTTAAATTTACCGGGGAAATGGGGACGGTTTCGTTCCGCATGATTCTGAAAAAAAGAGAAAAGGGCATATCCTGGATCGGGTTTTCCGTCAGGGATACGGGGATCGGCATTCCGGAAGACGCCCTGGAAAACCTGTTCAGGCCCTTTGAGCAGGCCAAGGGGATCACGCAAAAGTACGGCGGCACGGGGCTTGGGCTTGTAATTTCAAAAAGCATTGTACAGCTTTTCGGCGGGGACATCGAGGTAAAAAGCAGGCCCGGCGAGGGGAGCGAATTCAATTTCGAACTTGCCATGGAAGAAACAGCGGCTGAAAACGAAGAAGAAGCGGCCATCGAGAACGCTCCGGGCAGGTTAAAAGGCAGGCGCGCGCTCCTGGTAGACGATGTTGCCATTAACCGGGTAATCGCGGCCAGCCTGCTGGAAGAAACTGGCCTGGAAATAGACGAGGCGGAAGACGGCGTCCAGGCGGTGGAGCTTTTTAAAGAATCCGCGCGGAATTACTACGACATTATCTACATGGATATCCAGATGCCCAATATGGACGGCTATGAAGCAACCGCACGGATTCGCGGCCTGGACCGGGACGACGCGCGGGCCGTTCCCATTGTAGCCCTGACGGCCAACGCCTTTAAGGAAGACATCGACAAAGCAAGCGCCGCCGGCATGAACGCCCATCTCGCCAAGCCCATGGAACCGGAAAAAGTATTGGAAGTAACGCTGCGGTTGCTAAAGTAAGGCGGCTTACGGCCGTTCGGTTTTTTTTTCGAAGTGCGAAAATTCCATCGTAAATGTCGCCCGGCCCTGGCTTACGCTGCGCAGAGAGGTCATAAAGCCGAACATTT
>JAIRXO010000158.1 GCA_031268255.1 Spirochaetaceae bacterium | reverse complement strand
GCTGTAGTCTATCCAACTGACACACAAAAATCCAAGGCCAAGGAGCCCTGCCGATACCAAAACTTCTTTCTTTGTTAATCTTCTAAAAATCATCTGTCCTATCCGCGGCACGCGCCGCATATTCCGCAATGCTGAATGAACCAATTCCAAGCAAATACCTCCACAAGTCTAATTCAAAAAAACAAAAAAGCAAGTTTCTGTCCAAAACAGCACCCGCTTTACAGGGTCCGTACCCGTACAATGCCGTCAACCCCGCCAAGCCGCTCAAGCATTTTGTCCGGGATGGCCTGTTCGGTATCAATAATGTTGTAGGCGTAGTCCTCCCGGTGGTGGTTGATGAGGTCCGTGATATTGATACCGGCGGCGGCCAGGAGGGTGGTGATTTGGCCCACCATGTTGGGTATGTTCCGGTTTGCCACCAGAAGCCGGTGCGGGGCCCGCCGTTCCAGCCGGCAGCGGGGGAAATTCACCGAATTTTTGATATTCCCCGATTCAAGGAAATCCATAAGCTGCTTTATCGCCATGACCGCGCAGTTATCCTCGGCCTCGGGGGTAGAGGCGCCCAGATGGGGTATGCAGACGGCCTTTTCGCAGCGGAGCAGCTCGGCGCTGGGAAAATCGGTAATGTAGGCGGTAAGTCTGCCGCTTTCCAGGGCAGCGATGATGTCCGCTTCGTTGACAAGGCCACCGCGGGCAAGGTTTACTATCCGCGCTCCCGGCTTCATGTTTCTGATTTTGACCGCGTCAATCATGCCCCTGGTTTCTTCTCCCAGGGGAATATGCAGGCTGATGTAGTCCGCTTTGGCGAGAAGGCCCTCAAGCGTTTCGGCCCGCTGCACCGACCCCGAAAGGCTCCAGGCCGCGTCCACCGAAATATAGGGGTCGTAGCCTGTGACCTCCATGCCCAGGGCTATGGCGTCGTTGGCAACCATGACCCCGACGGCTCCGAGGCCCACTACGCCAAGAACCTTGCCCCTGAGTTCGGGCCCTTCAAAACGGGACTTGCCCTTTTCCACCAGGTCGGGAACCTCATCGGCCCTGCCGGCCATGGAAAGCCCCCAGTTGATACCGCCGAGTATGTTCCTGGACGAAAGAAGCAGCGAGGCTATGACCAGTTCCTTGACCGCGTTGGCGTTGCCTCCGGGGGTATTAAAGACCACAATGCCCCGCTCGCTGCACTCGGTTACAGGGATATTGTTTACCCCCGCGCCCGCCCTGGCTACGGCCTTGACCGAAGCGGGGATGACCGTGTCATGGAGGCCGGCGCTGCGTACCAGTATGGCGTCGGGATTGGGTATCCCGCTTGCCACTTCATACTTGTCCCGGGGAAAAAGTTCAAGCCCCAGGGGTGAAATATTGTTCAATGTCTGTATACGAAACATGGCTGCCTCCTTAGCGCGCTTCAAACCGTTCCATGAACGACACAAGGGCCCTGACCCCTTCGATGGGCATGGCGTTGTAGATGCTGGCCCGCATACCCCCCACGAGGCGGTGCCCGGCAAGGTTGACAAGGCCGGCGGCGGCGGCTTCGCTTACAAAACGCTTTTCCAGGGCGGCCTTTTTTTCCGGGTCCTTTTCCCGGGGAAGAAAGGGTATGTTCATGAGGCTGCGGCATGATTTTTCCACCGGAGAACTAAAGAGCCGTGAGTTTTCGAGATGGGCGTAAAGGAGTCCGGCCTTTTCCCGGTTGCGCCGGGCCATGGCTTCTACCCCGCCCAGGCCTTTGAGCCATTCGAGAACCAGGCCGGTTATGTAAATCCCGTAACAGGGCGGGGTGTTGAACAGGGAACCCTCGGCGGCGTGTATATCGTAGCGGAGCATGGCCGGAGTCCGGGAAGCATGGCCTCCTATGAGGTCCTCCCTGATGATCACCACGGTAAGGCCCGCGGGACCGAGGTTCTTTTGGGCGCCGGCGTAGAGTATGCCAAAGCGGGAGACATCTATGGGTTCCGAAAGTATGCAGCTTGAGGCGTCGGCTGCCAGGGGAACCCCTCCGGTATCGGGCAGGGAAGGCCATTTTGTTCCCACGATGGTATTGTTAAGGGTTATGTGGTAGTAGGCGTCATCCTGCCGGGGGGCCGGGGCATCGGGAATGTATGTATAGTTCCTGTCCTTCGAGCTTGCCGGAACAGCCACATCGGCGAATTTCGCGGCTTCTTCGGCGGCCTTTTTTGCCCAGACGCCGGTATCCACATAGCTGGCCTTTTTTTCGGGAAGGCCGCTTTCGCTTCCGGCCAGGTTAAGGGGTATCATGGAGAATTGCAGAGATGCCCCTCCCTGGAGAAAAAGAACCTTATAATTTGAAGGTATGGCCATAAGTTCCCGGAGAAGGGCCTCGGTTCTGTCTATGATGGCCTTAAATTCCCTGGAGCGGTGGCTCATCTCCATGACCGACTGGCCTGAGTTGTCCGCGTCGCACATTTCCGCCGCCGCCTTTTCCAGAACCGGAAGGGGCAGGACCGAAGGCCCTGATGAAAAATTGTATACACGCATACCGTTCCTCCTTAGGTATCTTGTTTTTTAGTTTCCTGGCGCATGGCCGCCGCAAGGGAGCGAAGCTCATCGGCCACATACACATTCCGCACCGTTATTCCGGCAGGAAGCCTGAGTATCACCGGGGCAAAATTCAGTATGCCCTGTATCCCCGCGGCGGCAAGTTTTTCCGCCGCCCCCTGAGCCGCTCCGGCAGGTACGCAGAGCAGGGCGATTTCTATTGTCTGGCGCTGTATCACCTCGGCCATCTTGAAGCTGGGATAAAGCGGCGCCCGGGAGCTAAGGATTTCCACCCTGTTGACGCTGGTGTCAAAACCCGCGGCAAGTTCAAATTCATCCTCCTCAAAGGGCTCAGGATTGAGATAGGCCGAACCGAGCCTCCCCAGGCCCACGATACAAAACTTCCGCCGCCGGGTAAGACCCAGGGCTTCCCTAATCCGGGGAATGAGCCGCTCCGGCGCGTAACCCGCGCTGGTTCCCCGGAAAGACTGCGCGGGGCCAAGGCAGGAAATGTCTTTCCGTATGGTATTGCTGGTCCAGCCGGTAAGGGCTTCGATCTCGCCTGAGGTAATGGTCCCCTCGTTGTGCTCAAGAATACGCATCAGCCTGAGAAGCCTGTCCCTCGCCGGAGGTGGAATATTCGCCATGCCGTCCCTTCTTACAGCCTTATACGCCGCCGCCGTACAAGCGCCGTTATAGCGGTTTTATATTCACAGTATATTGGCATAATGCCGTTTTACCTGTGAAATATTTCACATGAATAATGGCAGAAACTGTAAATTATGTCAAGTGAATTATTGGGAAGTGTCGCCGTGCAATGGAAGTGTCCCCTTTTCGTAGGATAAGCCAGGAGGAACAATGGCGAAACGACTGCCCAAGGGGAGCGAAAGGCTCCGTGGCAAAATCATGGAACTGGTGAAACAGGGACACAAGACCTTACAGG
>JAIRXO010000111.1 GCA_031268255.1 Spirochaetaceae bacterium | reverse complement strand
GCTCCTGTACCTGGTTGAGTTCGGTCTCCATGAGGGTTCTGATGACCTCCGCGTCGGTGCCGTCAACCACAAGGCGCAGCCCCTTCTTCATAAATTCATCATCCAGGTCCTCAAGTTCTTCTTCCAGGGCCAAAAGGCCCTCGCGCCGGGCCTTGTCGGAAAAGGCCATGAGTTTTGTAATGATGCCCTGTTCGTTGAAATTGGGAATATTAATGGTACGGCCTATGGTGCTGAATACCCCCAGGGCGTTTGACATGCCGCCAAAGGTAAAGAGGCCGAAGTAAGAACCGATTACGGTCATAAAGAATGAGGGCACGTCCATATAGGTAACTATGGAACCCCCTGAAGTATAGATGGCCATGACGGTCATGGCAAAACAGCCCACCAAACCAATTAGGGTTGCTATATCCATAGTGAACTACTCCTCATTCTTGAAAGCGCCTATCTGCCTGCGGTATTCGACGATGCGCCTGATAACTTCAGGCACCGGCTCCCGGACTATGACATGCTTGCCCGAGAGCATGGTAAGATTGGTGTCCGGTTTAACTTCTATGGACTCAATCTGATGGGGATTAATGAAATATTCCTTACCGTCAAGCCTGGTTACCTGTATCATCGTTTATGTTACCGCTTTAATGTCAGTATTTCCTGGAGCATCTGGTCAGCGGTCTGTATGGTCCTTGAGTTTGCCTGGAAACCCCTCTGGGTAACTATCATGTCGACAAACTGGTCGGAAAGGTCCACGTTGGACATTTCCAGGGTGCCCGAAATTATCTTGCCCCTGCCGGCGGTCCCCGATGTTCCGACATTGGCGATGCCGGAATTATTGGAAACCACAAAATTGTTCTCTCCGGCTTTTTCCAGGGCGCTCTGATTGGCAAAGGTTGCCAGGGCCATCTGGCCCAGGTCCCTGCGGCTCCCGTTGGAATACACGCCGGTTATCACGCCCCGCTGGTCTATTTTGAAGTTTTCAAGATAGCCCATGGCATACCCGTCCTGTTCAAAGGCCTTGGTAGTGCTGGCCGAGGTGTACTGCGTCATGGCGTTCACCAGGCCGCCTACGGTCCCCAGATTAAGGGTGAATTCCTGACGCACCAGTTCGCCGTCCGCGCCGGGAGTGGCGTCGGCCACATCATAGGCGACCCGCATGGTTACGGCGCCGGTCTCAGGCGAGGCGTTGCCCGCCGCGTCAAGCACTCCTGCAAGGTTTCCCAGGTTGGAGAAGTTTACCGTAAAGGTATTGCCCTCCCCGGCGGCGGGAGCCGCTTCTCCCAGGCCCACGGCGGCGTTAGTTGCTATATCCGCCTGGGGGTCAACGTTGACCGCCGCGTTCCAACTGTTGTTTGTTCCGGGCACGCGGTTAAATTCCACCCGGAGGGTATGCTCCCCGCCAAAGGTATCGTAGACCTTGATTTCGGTGCCCCAGGTTCCCTGTATGATGTCGGCCTGGCTTGCCCCGTCAGGTATGAGGGGGGTGCGGTTATCCAGGTTACAGGCAAAGTTGACCAGGGTTGTGGCCCTGGCAGGGTCTTTGCTTCCTATGGGAATCACGAGGTTTTCGGTATCCCGGGAAGTATCCAGAATTTCCATGCCGTCAATGGTACGGCTCATCCAGCCCTGGACCCTGAACCCGTTGGAAGGATTGACCAGGGTTCCGTTCTCGTCAAGGCTGAAAGCCCCGTCGCGGGTGTAGTATTCCCTGCCCCCTTCGCGGAGCACAAAGAAACCCGTACCCTGTACGGCCACGTCTGTCTGGTTCCCGGTAGACTGGAGGGTTCCCTGGGTATGGATGGTGTCGATAGACGCTATGGACATACCAAGACCGACTTCCTTGGGGTTTACCCCGCCCACGTCCTCGGTAGGACGGGCCGCCGCGCCAAGCTGCTGATAAATCAAATCCTGAAAATTCACCCTGTTCCGTTTGAAACCGGTTGTATTAACATTGGAAATATTATTGCCGATGACGTCCATTCTCGTCTGATGATTTTGAAGTCCCGATACGCCGGAATACAATGACCGCATCATGATGCTGCTCCTTTGACCTGTCCCAAAACCCAAAAGGGCCGGGAACGGTTCTGCTTCGCTCTCTTATTCTCCAAAGACACTGCTTACCTGATCCCACCGGTACATCGTTCCGTTTACCATAATTTCGGGATCTTCGCCTCGTGATACGGCCTGTACCGTTCCCTGGACTATCCCTTCACCATCCATGAGTTCAACGCCCCTTCCCAGGGCCGCCTGGGCCTCGCTGCCCTTGAGGATGGTCTTGAGCTGGGCAAAATCCCTGGCCATGCCGCTCATTTGCTCCAACGTGGAAAACTGCGCCATCTGGGCGATAAATTCCTTGTCCTCCATGGGCGCTGTGGGGTCCTGATGGGCCAACTGGGTGAGGAGAATTTTTAAGAATTCATCCTTTCCCAAAGTCTGCACCGGCAGTTTGTTCTCGAACATTTCTTTATTGGCCCCCCGGACGTACTGCTCATTGGCCGCCCTTTCCTGGGGACTCATTTTATATTCCTGAATTTCCATAATACGATTACTCCTATGCCAGCATATTGACCCGCGTTTCGCCGCGGATAAAAGCCCCGGAATTTTCCGCCCTGTACTCAAGCAGGGCGTCGTAGCTCGAAGACGCCAGACTTTCGGAATAGAAGGGTCTCGCTTCCTCCCTGTTCCTCTGTCCGCCTTCTCCGCGGGCGCCGTCCTGGGCAAGCTCCAGGCTCGCGCCGTCAAAACCCGAATCCCTAAAGGCCGCTTCCAGAACAGGGAGTTCCCGTTCGAAAGCCCTGAGGGCGTCACTGTTTTCTACAATGATACGCCCCGCTATTTTGTTTTCGGATAGTTCAAGACGTATCTTTACATTTCCCAGACTTTCGGGTTTGAGCGAAAGCCGTATGAGGCCCTCGCCGCCGTCCTTGAGTATCATGGACGCGTGGCGCACTATGTCCTGACCAAGAGCGCCCCGCAGTTCCTGGGAAAGGGTTTCCCGTAATGGGGACTCCCCGCTGTTCCGGCTCTCCGGCTGGGAACGGCCTTCCAGACGCACGACAAGCTCTGTTTCGGGAACTTCACCGGGGCCGGAAAAGCCAAAATCACCGCTTTTCCCCAAGGGGCTTTTTATTTCCGCGTCTCCCCGGAAATCCCGAATCTCAAAACGGTTTCCGGCGCCTGGGCTCCTGGCGATACGTTCGCGGCGGCGGTCCCTGACTTCTTCCTGGTCCCCTTTGCCGGCCTTGTTCAGGTCCGCAAGGCCCCGGCGCGGGTCCTGGCCGGACGCTTCGGTCCTGCCTGTTTTGCCGGGCAGACCCGCGAACAGGACGTTCCTGTCCTTGAGGGCCGCGTCCCTGCCTGACCCTGCCGCCTCTCCGGCATCGTTACGCTGCATAAGG
>JAIRXO010000027.1 GCA_031268255.1 Spirochaetaceae bacterium | reverse complement strand
CCACCCCCCCCCCTACACATCAACACACCCTACCTCCCCCCCCCGCGGGGGGGGGGGCGGGGGCGCCCCATCTAATTCCTTACTATACAATGAATTACATGATGGTTTCATGGCCGCTGTTTTCTCCTTATTTTACCAGTATAACACCGGGCAGTGATAAGTCAAGCGATTATCTTGACATCATTTTTCCCCTAACCCATGATAGGCTAGGAGGTTCCGCGGTGTACAAATCCCACATTGCCCTGGAAGTGCGTATTCTCCTCCTCACCGGAGACAGGATTTTTTCTTTTGGCGCGCCAAAGGATGGCGAAGATTCCCCGCAGGCCAGGTCTTTGGGGCGGCCTTCCCTTGATTCCCAGGCGGTACTCAAGGCCTGTACCGTGATACGGAGCCTCGGCGGTCTTGTCAAAAATGAATGTCCCTTTGAACGGAATCTCAATCCTCCCCAGACTCCTTCCGAACTGGGTCTTTCCCATCTGTCCCTTGCCCTGGGCTCCGGCGGTTCTCTTGACATCATGTTTCACCGCAGGGAAAAGAAGGTGGGCATAGCCGAAATCCGAATCGAGGAGGACGCGGGGAGGCTCATCCATGCGGGCAACGGGACGAGGATGGATTATGCGACAGCCGGCCTTCCCAGCCTCAGAATCAGGACCGGGCCTGATTTTGAGATAGGCGAGGAGGCGGAAGTTTTTTTGAGCGATCTCAGGCGGCGTATTCAATATCTTGAGATAGTTCCTCCTCCCCTGGAAAGCGTTATGCGCTGCAACGCCTATGTGGCCATAACGCCCTATCCTGAGATTCCCAGGGAATTTGTAAAACTGCGCAATCTCAATTCGTTTAATTTTGTGCATAAGGCGGTAAACGCGGAGCTTTCCCGCCAGGAGGAAATACTCATAGGCGGAGGGGAAGTTCCCGGCGAATCGCGGATATGGAACGAGACGCGGAATATCACCCAGTCCTACCAGAAGCGGAAAAGCGCCGAGCGGCCCCGTTTTGAAACGATGGAAGGTATGGCTCCCTTTGTTCCCGGACCCGAAGTCCTTACGGTTCTGGAGAATTTTTCCGTAGAGCTTCCCGCGCTGAGGCGGGAACGTTTTATGAGGGATTACCGCCTGTCGCTTTCCCAGGCGTCCTTTGTCTGTGACGAAAAAAGCCGCGCCGATTATTTTGAGGAACTCATGCGTTCAGGCGCTCCGGCCCAGGAGGCGGCCCAGTGGCTTTCTTCATATATAGTGAAAGAGCTAAAGCGGCGCAGACAGGGCATTGCGGCGAGCCCCCTGACTCCCGCCCGTTTTTCCCGCCTGCTTGATATGCTTGACAGGAAGCGCATACACCGGGGCATTGCCAAGCAGGCCATTACCGCTGTTCTGGAAGAGGACAAGGACCCCGAGGTCCTGGTCAGGGAGCGGGGCTGGGAACAGCTTACCGACCGCGGGACCGTGGAGGACCTGGTCAGGGCGGCCATAGCGGAAAATCCCCAGGAAGTAAGGCGCATACGCGAAGGCGACGCCGGTCCCATACAGTTTCTTACCGGCAGGATAATGAAAGAGAGTTCCGGCCTGGCCGAACCTTCCCTGGTAAAGGACGTGCTGAGGGAGCAGCTTTCGGTATCCCTGGTGTATGTGCTTTCCATGGGCGGCGCCATTTCCGGCACCGTTAATGAGGAAGGGGCCGTTGAAAGCGGCGATGAAAAATCCCTCCAGGACCTGCTTTCCCGTCATGCCGAAACAGGAAGGTTCAAGGTGCGGTTTGATTCCATTCAGATAGGCCGCATCCTTTCCGAGGAGATAATTCCCTCGGACTGGGCCGCCCTCATCGAGGCGATTACCGAACGGCTTAATTCGGGAACCGCCAACGGCATTGTTATCGCCCACGGCGCCGATACCCTGCCCTATACGGCGCCCCTCCTTTACTGGCTCTTTGCCGACGCCGGGGCTCCCATAGTGCTTGCCGCTTCGTCCCAGCCTCCGGGCGTTTCGGACGAGGCCGAAAAAACCATGAAGCTCGCCGTTGATCTGGCGGTGGAAAAATCACAGGGGGTCTATGTGGTCTACGGCGGAAAAGTCCTTTCACCCTTGAATCTTAAATTTGAACGCATAGGCGCCGACGGTTTCCGCAACTGGAACATGGAGAAGCCTGTTTTTTCGGGAAGCTCCCTCCTTGCCGAAGTTCTTGAGGCGGACCAGTATGTGCTTTCCCAGCTTCTCGAAGACGCCGCCAATTCCATGTGCGTTATACGCCTTTATCCGGGCATGCGCAGCGATTACCTGGTATCCCTTATGGACAAGGGAGTGCGGAATTTTTTTCTTGAACTCTACGATACGGGGACCGCCGGTTTCCGCGAAGGCCCCTATTCGCTCAAGCGGGCCTTTCAGGCGGCCAAGCGGCGGCAGACCCGCTTTTACTGCACTTCCCAGCAGGAAGGTCTTGTTGATTTTTCGCATTACAGCACATCCATGGAACTGTGGCGCTGCGGCGCGGTTCCCATGGGAAGCTACACCACCGAGACCGCCGTGTCCCGTTTTCTTGCCGCCAGCATCATAGCCGACAGCGAGGAAGAACGGGCCCAGCTTATGGAAGCGGCGTGTTCTGAACTGGCGGACTAGGCGGCGGGACAGGCGGCACGCTGGCGGGTGATGCGTTAGCAGGCGGCGCGTTAGCGGGCGATGCGCTGGGCGCCTGGTGAAAAATTCTTACATATTCCACCTGGGTCTTGTGCTTCATCTTGATGATGAGAGTCTGTTCCGATGCCGAATAGGCCCAGCCTGAGGAATCATAGCGTTCAAACTGGGGATCGGTACGGTAATCAATGTTGTAAAGCTGTATTTTGGCAAAGGGCCGCACGCCCCGTATGATCATGTAATGGGTTTCCCCGGCTGGAAAGGTAACGGCAATCTCAAGGGCCTCCCGGGTATTCCGCGACGAGATTGAAGAAGCGGCGGTCCAGGTCCATATACCGGGGCTTCCCGCGGCCAGTGCCCGGGGCCTGTAGTCGCCGCTGTCCATGATGGAGTAGAGGCTTGCCAGGTCCACGCGGTTTTCGGCGGTGTTCTGGAGGCTGCCGTCGGGATTAAAGCGTATTTTTACCGGCGCCGAGCCGGGGTCGCCTGAGAGATTGAGTACCGTTATAAGCAGTGAACGCCCCACAGAGGCCCAGTCGTCCCTGCCCGCCGCTTCGCCGTAGGAGGCAAGGGCGCGGCCCAGGCGGAGATTGTATTCGGTATCAGCCTCGTTGTTCCGCACCACAAGAACCATGTCGCCGGTGAGGGACTTCTGTATCGCTTCAGACAGCAAAAGCCAGGACCGGCCGATGAGGCGGTCAAAGGGGTTCTCCCTTCCCGCGTACAGGGTCCGCCAGTCGGCCCAGCCCTCAAAAACGCCGGGAAGGTCCTCGAGCCTGATGGTCTCGATGTCCAGGGCTTTAAGAAGTTCTACGCCGTCATTGATAAAACTTTCCGCTCCCCGTACCGAGAGGTTGTATACCAAATGACTTTCGCCAAGAAAGTCCGCTGACCTTTCGCTGATGAGACGCGAAACCCTGCTCAGGAATTCCCTGTCGCTTGCCGCTATGGACCTCAGGGCCAGGTCGAGCCTTCCAAGGTACGCCGATGAATAGTGGCTCCGCTGGCCGCCGTTAAGAAACGACGCGGGTATGGACGCCACGGCGTTCCGGTAATTCCCCCGGTAAAGGGATTCGCCGAGATAGGCGGTAACAGTTTTTTCCGAAGGGCTGCTGCCTATGGTACGGCTCCAGAGGGAAAAAGCCTGGTCGCGCCACCTGAGGAAAACAGCGTCGTAACTCTGTTTGTCCCGTGCGTCGGAAAGTATATAATCTTCAACATTGAAAGGCTTTTGTTCGGGAATGAGTCCGTAATAGGCGCCGGGTCTCGCCGGTGAAAGCACAAGCCGCCGCCTTGCCTCGTCAAGATCGGTGTTGGTAAAGGCATAACGCTTTCCCGCCGAGGCAATGACAAACTGCCCGTCGGCGCCGTCTCCCGAACGGGAGGACCTCAGCGGCCTGAAAGGGATTTCGACAGCGTCCATGTCCGGGGGAAGTTCCCCCTGTATTCTGAGTTCCTGCCCGCCTCCGCCCTGGCGTATGCCGAATTCCAGGCTTAGTTCTCCCGAAAAGCCAAAACGGACCGCTTCTTCGCCAAGGTACATGGAGGAGGGGAACAGTTTGACCGGTTCCCCGTCTTTTCCGGTCATGACAAGGCCGTCGTCGCCTGATACCCTGAATTCTATGCCGCCGAAGTACACGCTGGCCTCGCCGTCAAGGGCATAGCCGTCCGCCTCAGTTTCGGCGGAACTGTCCGCGTAATAACCCCGTACCACAAGGTCCCCCATTCTGTGGGTAAAAGAACTCCTCCGGGAAAACTGAACAAGCACCAGAACGGCGAGGATGCATGAGTATAAAAGGAGAAGGCCCACAAAACGCGGGAATATCGCCTTTCGCATTGGTATACCTTACCCTATGCGGGCCTTATCCGCAAGCACCGCGCGAAGCGTGGTCTTTTCAACTTGCCCAAGCGGCGATGATTGTATACGATAAAGGAGTATATGGATAATCACATTTTTCCGGTAAACAAAAGACCCGGCTCAGTCCGGGGCGCGTTCAGGGCGGGACGGCCTGTTTTTCTTCTGGCGGCGGCGCTGCTCTTTTTTTCCTGCGCCGCTGGTCCGCAAAAAGCCGGCGAAGGCTCCTCTGGCGCCGGCGCCGCTGATTCCGGTTCCGCTGGTTCCCCTGGGGATATGCAAATCTCTGGATCAGAACCTGCGGCCACCGATGATATTCTTGCCGCGGCTGCGGAACACCTTGTCCGGGGGGACTTTGACGGGGCGCTGGTTCTTTTTGACCGCATAAACGAAGGAGACGCCGCGAAACCGGACATACGGCTCCTCAAGGCGTCGGTGCTGATTTCCGCGGGCAGGTCCGCCGCCGCCCGTTCTATTATAGAGGATATCCTTTCCGCCGAACCGGAGCAAAGCGACGCGCTTTTCATACTGGCCAATCTGGAAGCCTCTCTGGGCAGGACAGGCGAAGAAAGGGCGCTGCTGGAACGCCTCGTCCGCGTTGATCCTGAAAACAGCGACGCCCTGGCGTCTCTGGGCAATATGGCAATGATCGCCAGGTCCTACAGCGACGCCGCGTCCTACTATGACAGGGCCCTGGGCGGCAATCCTGACCATGGCGAGGCCCTGGTGGGCAGGGCGGTCCTGTACCGCCGGAACAATGACGCGCGAAAGGCTGTTGAGCTTTTTACCCGGGCCATTGGACTTAACCCTTCCTGGGCCCTGCCCCTGGTGGAAAGGGCCAGGATTTACAAGGAAGAAGGGTTCCCCCATCAGGCCCTTGAGGACCTTGACAGGGCCAAGGCCCTTGACCCCGGCAATTACTGGACCAGTATAGACCGGGGCGCGGCTCTTCTTGAGCTTATGCGCCTTGACGAAGCCCTTGAGGAATTTGACCGGGCCCAGGCGCTGGAGCCGGAAAATTTTCTCGCCTATGTGTATACCGCGGGCCTGAGGGATGACCTTGGGGATTATGCCGGGGCGGAGAAAGACTATGAGACGCTTACCGCGCTCAGGCCCGATTATTATTTTGCCTATGAGGGATTGGGTATCCTTAAAATACGCGGTGGCCGCTGGGCCGAGGCCAGGGACGCCTTTATCGAAGCCTACAAACAGGATACCGCGAACATAAGTTATCCCTTTCTTATCGCCGCGAACTGGATGAAGGCCGCGGGTCCCGCCAGTGCCAAAGGGTTTCTCGCCGAGGTTCTCAGGACCGTGCCCCGCGACAGCATTGAATGGGCGGTACTCAGGCTTTACCATGACCAGGGCAACGATGTTGACATAGCGGTGCGCATAGACAGGGAGCAAAATATCGACAAGAAAGCCCGTATGCTTTATTATCTTGCCGAGTATTACACCATACGGGGAAACGCTTCCCTGGCGGACAGGTACTATATTCTGGTGCGGGACATGGACCGCCGGGGCCTTCTTGAATGGAAACTCAACACCATAGCCCTGGAAGCGCGGGGCCTTACCGAGTCGTAATGGAAGAGTTATCCGGTTTTTCAAAACTCAAGGAAATCCTAAAGGCCAAGTCAGACGGCGGAAAGGTAGTTATCCAGACCCATGATTTTCCCGATCATGACGCCGTAGCGGCGGCTTTTGCGCTTGCGGAACTTCTTGGTCATTTTGAATTTACCCCTTCGATACTGTACCGGGGAGAGATACGCAGCCATTCCCTTACCACCATGATTCATGAACTTGCCATTCCCCTTGCGCAGGTAACTGATGACATGGCCCCGCCGGAGCTGGTCAACTGCCCCTGCGTTATCGTGGACGGCAATCCGGCCAACGCCAACGCCAGGGAGGCGACACGTTTCCTTGCGGGGGTAGTAGACCATCACGGCAACTCATCGCCGCCTGATTGTCCCTTTATCGATGTGCGGCCTGATTACGGATCTTCCTCGGCCATGGTTGCCGCTTACTGGAAAGAGGCGGGCCTTGTTCCGCCTTCCGCTGTAGCCACCGCCATTCTTATGGGTATAGAAATGGACACGGACTTTCTTTCCCGCCAGGTAAGCAGGGATGACCTTGACGCGTTTTACCGCCTGTTCTTTACCGGCGACTGGCAGAGCGCCTCAAGAATCGTCAAGACTTCGCTCTGCAAGGCCGACCTCCCTGTTTTAACCATGGCCGTAAACAACTCGAAGATAGAAGGCAGTCTTTTTTTTACCCATCTTACCGTCGACTGCTCCCAGGAATTGATTTCCATACTGGCGGATTTTTTTCTCAGGCTCAGGGAAATCACCGTTACCGTGATTGTAGAAATAAAGGGCAAAGACCACCATGTGTCGGTACGGAGCCGTGATCAGGGCATTTCCGCGGCGAAGATAGTGCGGGAAGCCCTAAAGGACATAGGGGCAGGCGGCGGCCACGATCACATGGCCGGCGGCGCCCTTGATGTTTCCCTCAGAATCAGCAGGGGCGAAATTTTTCAGCGTTTTGCAAAGGCATTCAGAAACGCTCAGGAGCGCAAATTGAAAGACAATCAAGTAAGGCTTGAACTCGGCGGCAGGGAAATAATCCTTGTGGGGACTGCCCATGTCTCCAGGGAAAGCATAGACGAAGCCGGAAAGACCATACGGGAAAACAAGCCCGATATGGTCTGTGTGGAACTGGACCAGGGCCGTTATACGGCAATGACAGAAAAAGATAACTGGGAAAGCCTTAATGTGGTCAAGGTGTTCAGGGAAGGCAGGGGTTTCCTCCTCCTGGCAAACCTGGTGCTTTCTTCGTTTCAGCGCCGCCTGGGCATGGAACTCGGCGTAAAGCCCGGTGAGGAAATGTGCGCCGCCGTGGACGCTGCCAGGGAACTGGGCGTTCCCTATACCTTCTGCGACCGGGAAGTGCAGATAACGCTTCGCAGGGCCTGGGGCCGCTGCGGTTTCTGGAGCAAGGCAAAACTCCTTTCTTCCCTTGTTTCGAGCGCCTTTACCACGGAAAAACTCAGTGCCGAAGAAATCGAGAATCTTAAAAAGCGGAATGAGCTGGACGGCATGATGCATGAGCTTGCCGAGTACCTGCCTTCGGTCAAGGAGACCCTCATTGACGAGCGGGACCGCTACCTCGCGGCAAAGATTTGGTCCTCAGGCGGCAGGAAGTCCGTAGCCATACTTGGCGCCGGCCACCTGGCGGGAGTCCGTTCCCAACTGGAACGCCTGGCCGGAAGCGGCGGGGAGGAGAACCTGGAAAAGCTCGAAAGCATACCCGCCCCGTCGGCCCTCTCGAAGTTTCTGGGCGTTTTGATTCCCCTTCTCATCGTGGCGCTTATCGCGGCGGGTTTTTTCCGGGGCGGCGCGATAAGCCTTTCCCTGCTCCTCCACTGGGTGCTGCTCAACGGATCATTGGCCGCGCTTGGCACCCTTCTCGCCCTGGGACATCCCCTTTCGGTGCTGGTTTCGTTTATCGGCGCCCCCATAGCCACCATAAATCCCTTTATCGGGGTGGGGCTCTTTTCCGGCATTACCGAGGCAAGCATACGCAAACCCAGAGTAGAGGACGCGGAGAACCTTTATACCGAC
>JAIRXO010000149.1 GCA_031268255.1 Spirochaetaceae bacterium | reverse complement strand
GACCCTTGAAAAATTCTTCGGAACCGGCTAAAATGAAATAACCCTACCTTATGAGGAAAAATAATGGCTGATAAACACATGGTAATGATTGATGGCAATACGGCGGCGGCTCAAATAGCCCACGCCCTGAGTGAAGTAATCGCGATTTATCCGATTACCCCGTCCAGCCCCATGGGTGAGACCTCCGATGAACTGTCCGCCCGGGGAGAGAAGAACATTTGGGGAACTATCCCCCAGGTTGTCGAAATGCAATCCGAAGCCGGAGCCGCGGGTGCTGTTCACGGGGCGCTGACCACCGGCGCGCTGAGTACCACTTTTACCGCGTCCCAGGGGCTGCTCCTGATGATTCCGAATATGTACAAGATCGCCGGGGAACTCACGTCCACGGTGTTCCACATCGCCGCCCGGGCTTTGGCTACGAGCAGCCTGTCGATTTTCGGGGATCACCAGGACGTTATGGCCTGCCGGCAGACCGGCTGGGCCATGGCCGCTTCCAATAGCGTCCAGGAGGTCATGGACCTGGCGGCTATCTGCCACGCCGCAACCCTCCGCGCCCGGGTTCCCTTCCTCCACTTCTTCGACGGGTTCCGTACCAGTCACGAACTGCAAAAAATCGAGGAAGTTTCCCATTACGTGCTGAAGCAGATGATTGACGATGATCTTGTCCGCGCCCACCGCGCCCGGGGCCTTACCCCGGAAAAGCCCTTTATCCGTGGAACCGCCCAAAACCCCGACACCTACTTTCAGGGACGGGAAGGGGTCAACAAGTATTACGATAAGGTTGCGGCCATTGTGCAGGCGGAAATGGACAAATTCGCCAAGCTCACCGGCCGCGCTTACCATCTCTTCGACTATTTCGGCGCTCCGGATGCCGAAAAGGTGATCATCATCATGGGGTCCGGCGCGGAAACCTGCGAAGAAACGGTGGAGTATCTGCTGACCAAAGGGGAGAAGGTCGGGGTTCTCAAAGTACGGCTTTACCGGCCTTTTGACGCTAAAGCCTTTGTCAAAGCCCTGCCAAAAACCGTTAAAGCTATCGCCGTTCTGGACCGGACCAAAGAGCCCGGCGCCTTGGGCGAGCCTCTGTACGAAGATGTCCGTACCGCTATCAGCGAAATCCAGGCAAGCGACCGCCAAGGCGCAGGGGACAGCCACTTCAGCGGGTATCCTCTGGTGCTGGGCGGCCGGTACGGCCTCGGGTCCAAGGAATTTACCCCCGCCATGGTTAAGGCGGTGTTGGACAACCTTTCAGGCGGAAAGATTGCCGGTTTTATCGTTGGGATAAAGGACGATGTTCAGGGAAAGAGCCTTGACTACGACGAACACTTTGTCCTTGCCGAAGAAGGGATGAACGAAGCCATGTTCTACGGCCTCGGTTCCGATGGTACGGTGGGGGCCAATAAGAACTCCATCAAGATCATCGGGGACGCAAAGCCCGAACTCTCGGCTCAGGCATATTTCTCCTACGATTCAAAGAAGTCCGGGGGCTTTACCGTTTCCCATCTGCGTTTCGGCAAGGGCTCCATACGTCGGCCTTACCTTATCACCAAAGCGGACTTTCTGGCCTGTCATAAATTCTCCTACATGGAAACTTTTGACCTCCTTGCCAACATCAAAGAAGGCGGGACGTTCCTCCTCAACAGCCCTTTCAGCGCGGAGGATGTTTGGAAGGAAATTCCGGTGGAAGCCCAGAAACGGATCATCGACAGAAAAGTGAAGTTCTACGTGATCAATGCCGCCGACATTGCCCGCAAAACCGGCATGGGCAACCGCATCAACACGGTTATGCAGGCCGCCTACTTCAAGATTTCCGGAGTATTGCCCCAGGAAGACGCGGTCAAATACATGAAGAAGTTCATCGAGAAGTCCTACGGGAAGAAGGGCGCCGATGTGGTACAGAAGAACAATGCCACGGTGGATGCCGCCCTGGAAGCGGTTAAAGAAGTGAAGTATCCTTCCGCAACAGAGGGCAATCTTCACATGAAGCAGCCCTTTGCCACCGCCAGGGACGCCTGGATTCGGGAAGTGTTGGGCGCGGTATCCATCCAAGAGGGGGACAAGCTGCCGGTAAGTAAAATCCCCGAAGACGGCGCCTTCCCCTCCGCTACCACCCAGTACGAGAAGCGGTCTGTCGCCGAACGGGTTCCCGCCTGGGATCCCTCCCTGTGTATCCAGTGCGGCCAGTGTACCATCGTCTGTTCCCACGCCTGTCTCCGGTTCAAGAACCTTAACGAGGCGGAGGCCGCAAACGCTCCCGCAGGCTTGAAAACCGCGGAGATTAAGCCGAAAGCCGTTCCCGGAAAGAAGGCGGCTCTCGTTATTTCCGCCGAGGACTGTATGGAATGCGGCGTCTGTATCAACATCTGTCCCGGCAAGGCTAAGGACAATCCCGAAAAGAAGGCCCTGTCCTGGAAGTCCTACAGCGATGATCCGGCCTATCATGCCGAACAAGTCGAAGCCTGGAATTATTTTCAGAGCCTGCCCGAAACTCCCGACGCGGAACTCAACCTGAGTACGCCCAAGGGTCTTGCCTATAAGCGCCCCCTCTTCGAGTTCTCCGGTGCCTGCGGCGGTTGCGGTGAGACCCCCTACATAAAGATACTCTCCCAGCTTTTCGGCGACCGGGCCATCATTGCCAACGCTACAGGCTGTTCTTCCATTTATGGCGGGAACCTCCCCACTACCCCCTATTGTCAGCGTGCGGACGGCCGGGGCCCGGTCTGGTCCAACAGCCTCTTTGAAGACGCCGCTGAATTCGGCATGGGTATGCGCCTTACCAGCGACAAACTGGCCGAGCATGTCCGGGAACTGGCTGTCCGGGCCAGGGAAGAGGGTATTCAGGCCGCGCTCCTCGACAAGCTCCTGGCCAATCCTCAGGCCGATAATGCGGCTATTGAGGAACAGCGGAAACTGGTGGACGAACTTAAAGCGGCCCTCAAAGACGATTCCAGGCCTGTGGCGCGGATGCTCCTTTCCCTGGCGGACCACTTTATCAAGCGGTCCGTGTGGATTCTGGGCGGCGATGGCTGGGGGTATGACATCGGTTACGGCGGTCTGGACCATGTTATCGCGTCAGGCCGGAATGTAAATCTGCTGGTGCTGGACACCGAGGTTTACTCAAATACCGGCGGACAGATGTCCAAGGCCACGCCCATCGGCGCTATTGCCAAATTTGCCGCGGCCGGCAAGGACATCACCAAGAAGGATCTGGGCGCCATGGCCATAAGCTACGGCTATGTCTACACCGCCAGGATTTCCATGGGCGCGAACATGGCCCAAACCATCAAGGCCTTCCGGGAGGCGGAAAGTTATGACGGGCCTTCGATCATTATCGCCTACTCCCACTGCATCAACCATGGCATCGACATGTCGAAGGGTCTGGAGCAGCAGAAGGCGGCGGTTACCTGCGGCCTCTGGCCCTTGTACCGCTATGATCCCCGGCTTAAGGATCAGGGCAAAAACCCCTTCCAGCTTGACTCCAGGGATGCGACTACCAGTCTGGAAGACTTTATGTACAAGGAAGTACGCTTTAAGAGCCTCAAGGCCGCAAGCCCCGACCGGGCGGACGCCCTTCTGTCCAAGGCCAAAACCCAGGCGGAACGGCTCTACAAGGAGTACAAGTACCTTGCGGAACGGCCCTTCTAGTATATAGTCAGTAGGGCGCGTTTCCGGCGCTTTGTGCTGGAAACGCGCTTTGCTGTATGATACGGTTTTCCATATTAAGGAACAGAGCCGTATTTTTTCAGAACGTTTGAGGGATATAGCGCCTTATGTTTCTATATAAAAAAATATCGGGCCGTATTTTCCTGAATTTTTGTATTTTTTCTAAAAATATTGTTTTTTTTATTTTTATGCGCTATACTATGAATAGACTCCTGAAACGTTTCGAATGAAAGGTGCTATATATGCGGTTTGCACCAGGCCAAGGGGAAGGGTAATGTTCGGTTTATTAAAACAACAGTTTTTTTGCTCGTCTTTTTCTAATACGACAGTAAAATTGTTACCCCCCCCCCCCCCTCATTCATATTTAACATATAATAACAGTTTTACTGTCTTACTGTTTTCCACCTTTTTCTCCATACCGTGCAAGGAATATCCCCGGTCCCTGTTTTGGGAAACCGGGTTTTTTTATATCCCCGTAAACCGGGAATTAAATCAAGGAGTTATGTATCGCCAATTTTTTTTTGAAGTGCGAAAAAATCATCGTGATTTCCCTAAATTTTCCCTAATAAAGGCCAATAAATATCAACCGATGTTGAAACTTGATAATTTCTTATAAAATATGCCTT
>JAIRXO010000235.1 GCA_031268255.1 Spirochaetaceae bacterium | reverse complement strand
AGAATCTTGTCAATAAACGGCTATGCATGTTACACCTTCCTCTTGTATCAAGAAAGCTTACAATAGTCTAAAGAAATACGGAAGGCCTTTACATATTAAGTTTGTTCAGCAAAAAATTCCTGAAGCGGATAATGGGTTCTACATCTGGTTCGAGTACCAGGGCCGATTCGCAGTCGGCGAGGGCGCCCGGATAATCGGCGAGGTGGTAATAAGCCTGGGCCCTCCGGTACAGGCAGTAATGCTGATAGGGGTTTATAGCCAGGGACCGGGTAAAATCATCTATGGCCCTGTCGTATTCCCCGAGTACCGAATGAACCACCCCCCGGTAATAGGACGCCTTGTAGGATTTGGGGTCCAGTTCCAGGGAGCGCGAAAAATCCTCCACCGCCTCGTCATACCGCGACTGGGCAAAATGGGCCATGCCCCGGTGCTTGTAAATCAGGGACTTGACCGGGTCATCACTATTCATCTCCAGGATACGGCTGTAAAAGGCGGCGGCCTTGTCAAACTGCCGTTTGTTATGGGCGTACAGGGCGTTGAGCAGGAGGTCGTCTATGGTGCCGGAAAAAGCATCAGGTTCCGGTTCAGGTACGGGGTTTTCCCCATCCGAATCGGGCTCCTGGAACACTTCTTCAAAAAGAAAACCATCGGTGGATTCTTCAATCTTTTTGTAAAACGAACCCCGCCGCTTTGTCAGTTCGCTGTTAAGGCGGCGCTGGTAATCCCTTATTTCCTGGAAAATAATATCCGCCAGTGAAAGGCTCGCGTTTACCGCCGCGAGTTTGCGCCGCATGGGATCGTCAAAGGGGGTAAACTCGGCCTTGTAGACCAGTTCGTGTTCTACCTCGGCCCAGGCGTCCTGCAGAATGGTCCGTATCTGAATCTCCGCCACTTCCGTGCCGAAGCCGCCTCTGGCGTCGAGTATGGCCCTGGGAATTTTGACAAGCAGATGGGTGGATTCGTAACCGAATTCCTTAAAGCTGTAATCCGATCCCTTTCGTTCAATCTCGATGACTTCAAACTTGTTTTTGAGTATATCCTCGGCGGCGGCAAGGTCCTCCATAAAGGGGCAGACCACCCGTATCCCGATGAGGTCGGTAATTTCGGGGACGGAGCCCCGGGCGTTACGCAGGAGCCGCAGGCGTTTTTTGAAATAGCTGTCAAAGTCCTTGACGCGGCTTTTAACCGTGGGCCGGGAGGCCAGGGAGACAAAAATATCCTCAAGATATTCGGTTATATCCCTGGCAGCGAGGGAACGGGTTTCCGCGAAAGCCTCAAATTCCTCACGGAGCTGATTCTGGTCAGGAAGTTCGCGGCGGTCTTTCATCTTTGCAACTGAAGTTTCCGAACAACTCTAATGTTAAAAAAAGGGGCCCGCATCCCGGTACTAAAACCGGGGTACAAACCCCTTTTATCCTCAAGCCGTAAGTCCCTGGGCAACACTGATTAACTTGCGGTCAATCAGTACTTTCCTAGTTGTCAACTGTGGGCGAGGGCTGGAATTCAGTTTCTGTGGCCTGTTTCTGGGACTCAAGATACCGGAGTACCTGCTGGGCGCCGAAACGGCTCATTTCCCAGCGTTTTTTCTCGGTCTCGCGGGTCTCAATAATACCCCAGATGGCCTCGTCGTCAATATCCCTGTCGGTGTCAAGAATGGCTCTGTCATAGATAACCTTTACATCCTTGATGTATCCGACAAAGTCCCCGCCTTCCCTGGCGGCGTCCCTCTGAACAAGGAAGCCGTTAAATTTGATGAAGGGGGTAGTCGTGGGATACAGGGGATAAATACGAAGTTCCCTGTTGCGCACGGCCTGGACATACTGGGGATTGTCCCAGCGGAGTTCTCCCCAGCCGTCATAGTTAAGATAGCCGAGGAACATGACCTGTTCCCTGCCGGTCGAATCGAGAATACAGGCCGAAAGCCCGTGGGGGAAATTCAGGCCGTAGACGTTGACCGCCACGGATTTGATGGTTCCCACATTCTTGATAACCCCATACCCGTCCTCAAAACGGGAAAGGCCCGAAGATCCGTTACCATTGTTGCCTTCCGCGGGATTGATATTGCCCTCATCGTCCACATCGGCCGCGGGTTCATACGCGGGGATTTCGAAGGGGGGCTTAATCCGGGCCCAGGAGTTAAAGGGTTCCACCGGGAAGTGAATCCTCATACCCAGGACCGTTCCGTACAATTTGGAAGGAGCCTCAGCGGTGAAGCTCCTTATCTGATTATCCACTGTACGGGAGGAAGAAGCGAGCACCACATCCCAATTGGTAATCGCAAGCGAGGTCTTCATCACCGATTTTTGCTCGGTGGTGAAGCTGCCGCCGGCCACATTGGAGTAATCCATCATGGTCGCGCGGTTCTGAGTAGGCGCGTTGTCCTGACTGGGAACGATGTCGGCTACAAGCTTGGAGAAGTCTATAAGAACGGCTTCATCAGCAAACAACGATCCCGCGATGAACAACGCGATGGCGACAAGAATGAACATCCGTTTCATTCACAGCTCCTTTCAATTTACGCGTTTACGCTAATAAATCTCGATAATAGTTAAGTATACGAGATACATCCTTTTTGTCAACGGCTTTTATCTTTTTTTTCACCATTCAGGGTCAATACCCCCTGAATTTATCAGAAAAAGCCTCATTTCCGGCGATAAAAAACCGTACATCCCTCACAAAGGGAAAATTCCGCAGTATTCCCTCCTTTAAGGTTAATAAATTATGATATAAATTTGCCTTTTCCGCAAGGGGCGGAAGGGCCGCCAGAGCGGAAAAATTCGCGTAAACTACCCCGTCCCGTAACAGAAACGATTCCAGGACGGTTTCGGCGGTAACAAGGGGGCTCAAATCCAGCGAAACCGGCCCGAGTACCGCCTCTTCCACATAACGCCGTACATTGAGTTCCCGCGAACCGGTTCGCTCAAGCATACGGCTCTCCACCATCAGTTCGTTCCCCCGGGTGGTGTAAAACACAAATGTACGCCTTGCCTTGCCAAACATGATGAATTCGGCAAGAACCAGGACCAGAAGGAAACCTATATATATGAAGCGGCGCAGGGCGGTTTTTTCTCCCGCCGCCGCGAGGGCGGCCGCCAGAACCCTGAAAAACCCCTTCATTGTACCTGGGTAAACCCCCCTGAACGCTCAAACATGGCTATAAAATCCACTATTCCTTTATATAACGCATCGGACAGCTTCTTCAAGTAGGCGTCGCTGGACAAAAGGGCGGCGTCGCCGGCGTTGGTTACAAAGCCCAGTTCAACCAGCACCGAGGGCATACGGGCGTTCCTCACCACAAACCATTCTTCGGCCTTGAGGCCCCGCGAAGGGCTGTCCAGTCCTACGGCCTCGGTGAGCCTGGCGAGGATATTTCTGGCCATTATGACGCTTTCCATCGTGTATTCTTCCTGCATAAGGTCATTCTCTATGGAAAACACCGCCATATTGTCATATCTGGATTTGTCAAGCACATCCCGCTTGTATTCGGGGCTCAGATACCACACCTCAAAACCCCTGGCAGTCTTGTTGAAAGAGGCGTTGGCGTGGACCGAAATAAAGATTACCGCCTCGTTTTCCTTGAGGGGAACGGAATGGGCCAGGGCGACCCTTTCCTCCAGGGTGGGATAGGTATCGCCGTCCCTGGTCAAAAGAACCCGTTTGTCGGGGTAGGCCGCGCTGAGTTCGCGGTGAAGGTCCACCGCCGTTTTCAGGGTCAGGTCCTTTTCCTGTATCCTGAGCGCCCGCCCGTTTATAACATGGTTTCCTACGGCCCCGGAGTCCCTGCCGCCGTGTCCGGGGTCCACGATAATCGCCGCTATGCGGAGCCTGTCCTGGTCCTCGGCGCTGACGGCGTCTATGGCTGATTTAAGGGAAGATACAAATACTTCGGGAAAAGAGAGCGATCCGCCGTTCATATAGGGTGAAGGAAGGTCAAGCAGTTCCCTGCCGTCAAGAAGTACCGGAGAAGATTCGCCGGGGCCGCCTGTCGCAAAAGCGGCGTAGTGGTCCCCGCTGAAAAGCACCCCCGAACAGAAAAAAGGGTCCCAGCGCATGGTAGCGCCCAGGCGGCTCAGGGTTTCTTCCTGGCTCAGGACAGCGGTATTCCCGGTTTGTCCAAAGGCTTTTACACCGGCGATGAGAAAAATTATACTGAGCCATTTCAGACCGCGGCTTCTCATAGACATCAGGTTTCCGTCAGGTAGTTCTCCTGTTTTGCAGGGTCAGGGCGGCTATATAGGCCGCGCCCTGATAGCCTCCCCGTACCAGTGCCGCCCAAAAACGGCGGCAAAGTATGCCCCCTTCTTTTATCGGCAGTTTTGCTCCCAAAATTTCGCGTACCTTGTCCAGGGATGCTTCGACGCTGTTTCCGGCATAATCGGCCAACCCCGCTCCGGTGAATTCGGGGAAGGGGCAGATGCAGATGGCGGCGGAACGTTCAGGGGAAAGCGCGCCTGTACAGGGAAGGCCGAGGAGGGCCGAACGGAGGGCGGGGCTGAGGGTAAAGGCGTCGGGGGGAAAGGAAGGGCGGTCCTCCGCAAAAAAAGACCCGAGAAAAGCCTCTGTCTCCGCGTTGGGGACTTCCAGTTCTATGCTTATGCACCTGGCCGCTTCTTCCGCCGCGGCGACAGCCTCTTCCCTGAGCGGAGCCTGGGAAATAACGTTTCCCGCCTTGCCCACATTGTTCTCGGGAAAGCCTGCGGGGCTTCCCCTTTCAACCCTGAGAAAAACATTTTTGATATGGCCTTTTTGCGCCGCCTCCCGTATTCCCCGCAGTGCCCTGACTTTACCCGGTATGGAAATAAAGGCCCTTTCGGCGCTGGTCCACTGCCAGAGCGGCGTGGTCCTTGAGGGCCGCCTGCCCAGGGCTATTTCTATGGCGCCCCGGACAGGGTCAATGCCCGATGCGTAGGGATAGGTCCAGCCGGACATATAGCCCCCGGAAAGCCGGGCGGCGATTTCACCTATCACGGGGCCTTCGGGACTGAGCTTTATATCGCCCTTGGCGGCGCCGGTATGGATACCCAGGGCCTTGACGCCCCGGACAAAAACATCAAGCAGGGCCGAGGCGCTGGTTTCGTCCAGGGCGGCGCTCATGGTATGGCCCATTTCGATAAAATACGGGGGGAAAAATATATGCCTGTCGGCGAGGCCGCAGATAATCACCTCTCCCCGGTACACCAGGGCGTCTACCGAATACTCAGGCCCCTCGATAAAAGCCTCGGCTATGGCCCTGCCTGTCCGGGAAAAGGCCAGGGCGTCTTTGAGGGCGGCGGCAAGTTCCGGGGGGCCGTCAACGCGGCGGCAGCCCCTGCCGCCCATATTGTCCACGGGCTTGACAACAGCCGGAAAGGGGAAGGGCAGATCGGGTACGCC
>JAIRXO010000209.1 GCA_031268255.1 Spirochaetaceae bacterium | reverse complement strand
TCTCTCCGGTGGCGTTGGGACTTTCCATGGCCGCGCCTTTCTGAACCAGTTCGGGAATCACCGCGTCAAGTTTCCACTGGGCGGCATAATGGAGGGCGCTGTTGCCAAGCCCGTCCCGCGCGGTTATGACCTGGGGGGTAAGCATCCAGTCACGGACAGTCCGCCCCGAATCGAGTCCCAGGTACAGGGAACTCTGGCCCTCCATGTTTACGGCGAAAATATCGGCGCCTCTGGCGAGCAGTATCCTGCCGTTTTCCCCGGCGTTGCGCCTGATTGCTATGTGGAGGCTGGTATCCCCGGCCTGGTTTCTGGCGTTGACCTGGGCCCGGTAATCGAGAATCGTGGTAATGATACGCGGTTCAGCGTCGTTCTGAACGGCTATATGAAGCTGGGTATTGCCCCTGCTGTCGCTTTCCAGCACCGTACCGGGAGTTATCATGGCCGAAAGATTTTCGTTCTTCTGGGCCAGGGCCAGGGCAAAGGGGCTTATGCCCCTGTTGTCGGCGGCGAATATGTCGGCGCCCCGTTCAAGAAAGAGCGGTATGGCGTAGTTTCTGTTTTTTTCAAGGGCTGTGTAGAGGGGAGTTTTGCCTTCGATATTCCGAATGTCAAGGCCCGCTCCTCCTTCGAGGAGGGCGAGTATCACTTCCTGGTCCATGTTTACCGTCAGGGCAATGTGGAGCGGCGTGTCGCCGTGATCATCACGGAAATTGGGCTGGGCGCCGTTCTCGAAAAGGAGCCTTAATCCCTCAAGTTCCCTGTCCGCCGGCATGATGATGTGCATGGCCGTATTGCCCTTGGCGTCTCTGGCGTTGACATCGATTTTACCGGCAATGAGCATACGCATAACCGGAAGATTTCCGCCCCTGGCCGCTTCGTGGAGGGCCGTCATTCCGGCGGCGTTCTTCGCGTTGACATCACAGGATTTCAACAGGAGGTATTCAACCATGCCGGCCATGCCCTCACGGCTGGCAAAGTGGAGCGGCGCGAGTCCGTCCACGAGGCGTATATTGTAGTTGGAACTCCGCACCGCGGGGGCAAGATAGGCAAAACTCTCCGCCTGGGAATAGGCTCCGCCCAGTATGAGGCTTTCGGCGGTGAAAAAATATTCAGAATTATCCGTATGGGCAAGGGCAAGATCAAGGGCGGTTTTTCCGTCTTTGTCCCGCCTGTTTATTACCGTGTTCCGGTCAAGGAGAATCTTCGCCGCCGCATTGTTACCCCGCTCCGCCGCGAGGTGAAGCATTGTACGGCCGTTCCCGTCGGTTTTATTAAGCGAATCATTTGTTATGAGGGCTTCAAGAAAAGCCGCGTCCTCATCTCCGGCTTTTTCTATGGCCCTTTCGGCGGGACTAAAACCCTCGGGCCCCGCACGGTGTATATCCGCCCCGGCGGACGCCAGAACCCGGCCTACGGCGCTGTCCAGATTGGAGGCGGCAATATCCAGGGGAGTTCTCCCCGCGTTATCCACCGCGTCAAGTTCCGCCCCGCAGGCTATAAAAAAGGCGGCCAGCTCACTGTCCCGCATTTCGGCGGCCCGGTGGAGTATGGTCCTCCCCTCACTGTCCCGGGCGTATATATCACCGGCTCCCCGGAAAAGACCCTTTGCCCTGTCTGTTTCCCCCCGTTCAAGGAGCCTCCAGATATCATCGTTCCCGGCAGGTCCTCCCGCGCAAGCTGAAAGCAGGACCAGGACGATAAAACCGGCAAAAAGACAACACATAAGGGAATTTTTCTGTTTCATGCCATTATTATCGGTTTTTTCAGGCCCTTTTTGAGCCTCGGCAGAGTTTCAATCTTGAAAAACGGAACCGCCGCCGCGTCAGCCGGTCAGTAATTCCCGATTGACAGCCTTGAGAAAAACCATTAGTATAAAACCGTAATTTACGCGGCCTTGGTGGAACTGGTAGACACGCTAGCTTGAGGTGCTAGTGCCGAGAGGCATGGAAGTTCAAGTCTTCTAGGCCGCAGAAATAACGACCAACAGAAAAAGTAAGACTTGAACTTCCGAGGGCTGCGCCGAAAAGGCGTAGACATTCCGCGCTTGGATTGCTGCACCGATGGCAGTAACAAAAGCGGCTTCATCACCTGTCCTCCAAACCGGGAGAGGTCCACTTCAAAAATCCTGAAATTTCCTTGAAAAGTTGCTTGACAAGGCGTTGTCTATAGACTACAACTAAACTATGGGGATACGCGAATCGAGCGTCTATAAAAAGTGGATTAGGCACTTACGGGATGATCGGACCAGATACCGCACAACCGCAGCTTGTCAGGATACCGGGAAAGAACTCATTATCCTGCTCTGCGGCGGCGACAAGGCCACTCAAGACGAGGATATAAAACAGGCCAAAAGAAGAGCCGCCGCCATGAACCCCGATGAGGAGAAATAGCATGGACAAGGAAAAAGTAACCTTCGAAGATTGGAACCTTGCGGAACAAATTGAAACTAAAGAAGACGTTATAGGTACGATTGAGGCGGTTATCGAGCTTGCTATACAGGAAAACGATTCCGAATATCTGTTAAAAGCCATCGGAGACATAGCCCGTTCAAAGGGAATGGCCCGAATCGCCAGAGAGCTTAATCTTGATCGGGCCAGTCTGTACAAATCCCTTTCTCCCGCGGGAAACCCGTCTTTCTTTACCGTGGTGAAAGTTCTTGACAACCTGGGCTTCCGTCTCAAGGTGGAACAGAAAGTATCCGCATAGGACCGCCACGGCAAAGTTCCGCGAAACAGCCCCAGGACGCGCGAAGCGGCCCCTATAGGGTTTCCCGGGGTTCTACAGGGCGCACAAAAAAGTGATACTTTTGCTTCAATTTCCTTCATTTTGTCTTGACGCGGCCTGACACCATATAATATCATGCAATAGTTGAAAGTGGATAATTTCTTGCCAGACAAGAATTTGGCCGCTTGATTTAACCCGCATGAAACCATGAAAAAAACGATGGACATAATATTGAACCCCGAGGGGTTCTTGAGGGTATAAGGTGCCCTCCCAAATTCTCCACCTCCTTTTTGGGGAGGATGTGCTTACCGCCCTCTACGAAGGTCTCAAAGGCCGTTTCGGGAGTGTTGCCGAAGAAGCCCTGCTTAAAATCAAAAGGGATTACTGGTCCGGTTTTGCCCTGGGCTGCCAGGGGCCGGATATTTTTTACCACAGCCAGTCAAGCCGTCCTGTGGCCCTGGAATACGGAACCCTGCTTCACCGCCGGGGTTACGGCGTCTTTACCGCGTCGCTTCTTAAAATGGCCCTGCCCGGAACGCCGCCGTCAGAGGGCGAGATGAAGCGCGGGCAGGGGGGCGGCGCGGAGAAACTTTCTCCTTCGCGGAAGATCAGCGCCCTGGGCGCCTATGCGCTGGGCTTTATGACCCATGCCCTGCTTGACCGCCGGGCTCATCCCTATATTGTATACAAGGCGGCGCGGCATCACGCGTTTTTTGAACGTATTCTTGACGTGACCATGCTGCGCCTGCTCCGGGGTCTTGATGTTTCTTTCTGGGATCAGGAGGCGCTGCTTGCCGTGGCCTGCGCGGACCCGCCTCAAGGTCTTGGCGCCCTGCTCGAAAAAGCCCTCATCGCGGCCTTTCCCGAGAGGGCCGGAAAGGACGAAAAACTCCCGCTCCGCATCGCCAATGCCTTCCGTGACGCCGCCTTTTTCTACCGTCTCACCGATCCCCGAAAGACAACGCTGCGCGGGGGAGGGTGGAATTTCAACCTGAATCGTCTGAGGGAAAGCGGCTGGAACACCCTCAGCTATATTTACCCGGAAAAACTCCCCCTTGATATTGATTACCTCAACTTTGGCAAGGCATTATGGCGCGACCCCGGCTGCCCTCCCGCCGGCGCAGACTCCGGGCCAAACGTGCGGGCCTCATCCACGGCCTCGTTCCCCGACCTCTATCTCCTGGCCGTAGAGGAAGCCGCCGCGCGGCTTTCACCCTTTATCGCCCGCTATCTTGACGAAGGAATCTTCCCCATAACCGAAGCCGCCAGGACCATAGGGAACAACGCCCTTTCCATACAGGCCGAAAACGGACGGCCCTGCGCTCCCCGCTGCTTTGATTTTCTGCCCCTGGACAGGGTCCTCGCCCAACAGGAAACCCTGCGGAAGATAAACTAAGCCAGACCTTATAAGGGGGGCCTGTTTCCTTTCCTGCCGTTGCGTATAACGACCTGAGCTTCCGGCCCCCCTGCGGCGCAAACACGGTTTGCGCCTACCCCCCAAGTGTAAAAATCTGGCGTAGGCCTCTCTCAGGTCCCGGTATGCCGTCGCGCCCCGAAGGGCCGCCCCTTCCGTTAGTTGAAATTCAAAACCGGCGGGTCATAATCCTCTGGCGGCGTATAGCCTAAAAGTTCTATACAGGTGGCGGCTATGGAGCTTATGCCGAGCCCTTCTCTGAGGCTCTTGTCAAGCGGCGCGTTGAGGTATTCGCCCTTGTATTCAGGATCGTAGATGAGGCAGGGGACGGGGTTGAGGCTGTGGCTGGTTTTGGCTTTGGGACTGCCGTCCTCCTTGCGGAGCACGTCCCCGTTTTTGCCGTGTTCGTACATGTCGTCCGAATTGCCGTGATCTGCGGTGATGACCATGATGCCCCCGGCCTTGTCAACGGCCCCGGCGAGGCGGCCAAGCTGCAGGTCCATGGATTCCATGGAACACACTACCGCCTGATATACGCCGGTATGGCCGACCATGTCGCCGTTGGGATAGTTCAGCCTGATAAAATCGAATTTTCCCGACGCGATGGCCGTAAGCACCCTGTCGGTTATTTCCGCGCACTTCATCCAGGGGCGCTGTTCAAAGGGAACCACATCGCTTTTTATTTCCTCATAATCCTCAAGGTCCTCGCTGAACTTGCCGCTGCGGTTTCCGTTAAAAAAATAGGTTACATGGCCGTATTTTTGGGTTTCCGAAATCGCCAGGCTGCGTACACCGGTGGCAGCCAGGTATTCGCCCATGGTCCTGTCTATGGCCGGCGGGCTTACCAGGTAGCGCCGGGGCACATGAAGGTCCCCGTCGTATTCCATCATGCCGGCATAGACGACCCTGGGACGCTTTATCCGGTCAAACTTATCGAAGTTTTCCTCCTCAAAGGCGGCGGTGATTTCGAGGGCCCTGTCGCCCCGGAAGTTAAAGTAAACAACCGAGTCGCCGTCATTGATGGCGCCTACAGGCTGTCCGTTTTTGGCAATGACAAATTCCTTGAGGTCCTGATCAATGACGCCGGGTATTTCCTTCCGGTAAGTTTCCACCGCTTCCCTGGCCGTGGCAAACTGCCTGCCTTCGCCGAGTACATGGGTTTTCCAGCCCCGCTCGACCATGGTCCAGTCGGCGCCGTAACGGTCCATGGTTATCCACATGCGCCCGCCGCCTGATGCTATGCGCCCGTCAAAGCCGTCCGTATTCTGTTCTTTAAGAAAGACCTCGAAAGGATCAACATACTCAAGGGCGCTTGTTTCGCCTACATCCCTGCCGTCAAAAAGTATGTGAACGCGGACTTTTTTTACCCCTTCTTTTTTTGCCTGAACTATCATGGCCTTGAGGTGGTCAAGATGGCTGTGCACATTGCCGTCGGAAAAAAGGCCGATGAAGTGCAGCGCCGCCCCCCCTGTTACATTGGCGGTGATGTCCTTCCATGCCTGACCGCGGAACAGGCCGCCGCTTTTAATGGACGCGGAAACCAGCGCCGCCCCCTGGCTAAAGACCCTGCCGCAGCCCATGGCGTTGTGGCCGACCTCGCTGTTCCCCATCTCCGCGTCGGAAGGAAGCCCAACGGCCTTTCCGTGGGCCTTGAGCCGTGTATGGGGACTTTTTGCCCTTATGCTGTCCAGGTGGTTCATTTTGGAATCCGCGACAGCGTCTCCCTCTTTGTATTTTCCATAGCCGACACCGTCCATGATGACCAGGACCACAGGACCCCGGCGGCCCTTCCATGCGGGATTTTTTTTAAGCGCTTCCACAATAGTCTCCTATTCAAAATATAAGGGAAAAAACGTGTCGTTGAAAGTCCCGCCGCTGGTTCCGCCGCCGTTGGTTCCGCGCCCCCCTGCCGGTATGCGAAAAAACTTGACAAAAGGGGAATTCGGACCAATAGTAGCCCATATATGAAACTTTTGGTGTTTGTTCTTAACCAGGAAGAATTTCTCGAAGAAGTGATGGGGGCCTATGTGGAGGCCGGAGTTCCGGGGGCGACCATACTGGATTCCGAAGGCATGGGCCGTTTTCTCACCTACGAGATACCGCTTTTCGCCGACTTTAAGGACTTCATGAAGGGGAATAAGCCCTACAACAAGACCATACTCTCGGTTATTCCCGATGAAAAAGTTATTGCCACACTGCTTCCGCTGATAGAAGAAGCCATAGGCCCCTTGAGCGAGCCGGGAACCGGCATCATGTTTACACTCCCGGTTGACTGGACTCACGGTCTGTACCATGATGGGGGCAAGGAGTAACAAAAACGATGGCTGATTTCAGGGAAATTTTTAATGAAGCTGCCGCGGCGGTACAGGTGGAGGTAAAGGACAAACCGGCCGCCATTTCCGCCGCTGTTGATATACTCTCCCGGGGCGGAAAGGTTCTGGACGCCGAAAAACTGCGCGACGAAATCACCCGGCGGGAAGCTCTCGCTTCCACCGGCATAGGGCACGGCGTAGCGGTTCCCCATGTGCTCTGTGAGGCGGTAAGTTCCCTTGTGTTCGCGGCCCTGACGCTGAAACAGGGGGTTGATTTTAAGGCCGAGGACGGGCAGAAGGTAGACCTTATTTTTCTTATCGCCGGTCCCCGGGGGGAGACCGCCGCGCACTTAAAGCTCCTGTCCAAGCTGGCCCGGCTGCTCCATGACCAGGATTTCAGGGACAGCCTCCGCGCCGCCTCTGACGCCGGGGCGCTGGCGTCCCGCATCTATGAGCGGGAGTAAATCGTGGATGCCGGAAAAAAATGGAAGCTCTTTCGGGCGTTCCTGACCTGGGTATTCCTTTTTCTGCTCTGGTTTCTCTTTTCCGCCCAGTGGACCGGCTATGCTTTTTTCGCCGGTCTTGCCGCTTCCCTGGGCATGGCCTTTCTTTCCTATGATGTATTTATAGAAGAATATGAAGCGGGTAAACATTCGGTGATACCCAGCTTTATTCCCGCCCTGAGGTATATTTTTCTGCTTGTCCGCGCCATGTACGTTTCGAGTTTTGCCGTGTTCCGCGCTGTTTTTTCCGGGACCATCAATCCCCGGGTGGTTCATTTCCGCACCAGGCTGCGTTCCGATCTTGCCAGGGTCGCGCTGGCCCATTCCATCACCTTTACCCCCAATACCCTGACCCTGGAACTGGACGACGATCACTACATAGTTCATTGGCTCTTTGCCACTACCCGGCATTCCCGCCGGGCCGGAGAGGAAATAAAAGGTTCTCTTGAAGAAGGCATCAGGAGGGTATGGTCATGAGTGCCTGGGCGTCTCTTTGTTTTGTCTGGACCATACGGGTTCTGCTCGTTTGTTCCCTTTTTTCCGTGGCGCGTATCATGCTGGGGCCCCGTGGCTCGGACAGGCTTACCGCCCTGGCCCTGCTTACCTCTCTGGTACTGGCCTCTCTGGTGCTTTTCGGGGTTATGGAAGGCAGGAGCCCCTATCTGGATGTTGCCCTGATTTACGATATCTTCGGCTTTCTGGGGCTTCTGGGCATCGCGAGTTTTATCAGGGAAAAAAAAGAGGATTGATGATGGAGACTCTTACCTTTATACGGGAACTGGGCGCGGTGTTTTTTTGCGCGATTGCCTGTGTCGCCGCCCTGGCCGGTTCTGTTTCGCTGTTCCGTTTTCCCGACACCTATACGCGGCTTCACGGGGCGGGCCTTGGGGCCACGACGGCCTGTTTCTCCGTGTTTCTCGGCTCCCTCTGCGTGTCCCCGGACCTGGCCACCGCCGCCCGCATTGTCCTGATTATTCTTTTCTTCTTTATATCCTGCCCTACGGCAACCCACATCATAGCCCGTTACGCCTGGTATCAGGGAATTGACCCCTGGCTGTCCCCGCGAAGAAAAGCCCCCGATCCGGAGGATACATGATTCCGGCCATCCTGGTTATCATCCTGCTGCTTTCGGTATATGCCCTTTTCTCGCCGGACCTGCTTTACGGAACCATAGCCCTTTCGGCAACCAGCGTCGCGGCGGCCCTGGTCTTTTATATATGCCACGCTCCCGATATGGCCATAACCGAGGCGGCTGTGGGGGCGGGGCTTTCCACCATCATTTATGTCTGGGCCATCAGGGTAACAGAACGGAGCGACCGGCGGTGAAACGGGAACTGGCCGCGGGCATCATCTGCGTAATCCTCACCGCCCTGGTGCTTTTCCCCATAGTGCTTCCCGAAATCCCCTGGCCGGTTCTGGTCAGGGATACCCTGGTCAGGGACAACAATACCGGCGCCCCGAATCTTGTCGCCGCCGTGTATCTGGGGTACCGGGCCTACGACACCCTTGGGGAACTTACGGTACTCCTCGCTTCTTTAAGCGCCGCCGTGGGCTTTATCAAAATGGGAAGGGGGGCCGTCAAAAAACGGGATACGGCCTTTCCGCGCAGGGTCCATACCGGCATAATCGACCTTACCGCGGGAAAACTTTCTCCCATGGTACTGCTCTTTGGCTGTTACCTGATGTTCTTTGGCCACCAGTCACCCGGCGGGGGCTTTCAGGGAGGGGTGGTTCTGGCGTCGGGGATTATCTTTATCGCCCTGGGGAGAAGGGACGGCCGCCCTGATGTCCGTCATTCCCTTTTTGGAAGCGTCATGCTGGACCGGGTAGAGATGGTAAGTTTCCTCGGCATACTGCTCCTCTGCCTTTCCGGCCCCCTGGCCGGGTACGCGATTCTGGAAAACCCCATACAGGGTTCCTCCCTTGATCCCGCCGTATATATCATAGCGTTTAACATGGTCATAGGACTCAAGGTAGGTTCGGGCATTGCGGTAAGCTGCCTCCTCATGATGGAGAGAAGCGATGGTTGAGCGTATTCTTCTGGCCCTGCTTTTTCTTGCCGGTTTCGCGGGTCTTATCATCAGGCGCAATCTGATAAAAAAGGTCTACGCGCTTTCCATCATGAATATGGCCGTGCTTCTACTGTTCAATGTTGAAGGCATAAAGGCCGGGGAGTACGCGCCCTTTATGCAGTATGCCGAAGATCCGCAAAGCTATGTTGACCCCCTGCCCCAGGCCCTGATGCTTACCGCCATAGTGGTTGGGGTCTGTATTTCCATTGTGGCCCTGACCCTGGCGTACAGGCTTTTCAGGGAACACGGGACTCTTGACTGCGAAGAACTCAGGGAGAAGATACATGACCGCGGATAATCTTCCTGTCCTCCTTGTCCTGCTTCCCCTTCTGGGCGCGGCTGTGGGTCTCGCGGTCAAACAGGTAAAACCCGGGCGCGCCCAGGCCGCGCTTGAATGGCTTTCCGCCTTCATCGGTCTTGTGCTTCCCCTCTGCATCCTGTTTTTCCTTCTGCCCAGAGTGCGTGAGGGGAGCCTGGTCTATATAGTCGGCAACAGGGGCGGCATACTTGGCGTTGCCCAGCGTTTTGACGGGCTTTCGTGGCTTGTTGACCTGATGGGATTTTCCACCCTTTTTGTGGTCTGGATTTATTCCAGAGGCGCCGGTCCCCGGGGGAGTCTCTTTACCACCCTCTTTCTCATCCAGACTTCGGCCATGGCGGGCATGGGGTCCTGCGCCGACCTCTTTAACCTCTTTATCTGTTTTGAAGTTCTGGCCATAGCAAACTACGCCCTGGTGGCGCTGGCCGAAAAGCCCAAGGCTTTTTTCGCTTCGTTTAACTATCTTGCCATAAGTTCCGCGTCCCTTATGTTTTTTCTTTTGGGTGTGTTCGGCTTTTACCGTCTTACCGGGTCCCTCTCCTACCAGGGTATAATAAAGGGCCTTGCCGCCCTTCCCGGCGGGGGAGGGAGCGCCGCCTTTTGTTCCCTGGCCTCTATCTGCGCCGCGGCCCTGGTCAGGGTGGCGGTGATGCCCCTGGCCGGCTGGCTGCCCGACGCCCACGGTTCGGCGCCCCACGCGGTAACGGCAGTGGGCTGCGGCATGCTCCTCAAACCCCCTCTTTTCGCCCTGGGGAGATTCCTCCTTGAGTTCACCGGGGAAGGCGGTGTTCTGGGCCGTATCGCCGCTCCCCTCTGGGAAACCCTGGGGCTTATCGGAATTTTCACCGCCCTTGGAGGGGTTATCATGGCCCTTTCCCAGAGTGATGTCAAAAGGCTTCTGGCCTATCACTCCATAAGCCAGGTCGGCTATGTGGTAAGCGCCTGGGCGCTGGCGAGCCCCCTGGGTCTTGCCGCGGCCTTTCTCCACGCGGCGTTTCACGCCATGTTCAAGGGCCTCCTCTTTCTTACCGTTGGAAGCGCCATTGACGCGGGGAATAACCGGGACGTGTACGCCTATAGGGGCGCGGCGAAATTTCTTTCCCGATCGGGGGACCGCGCCGGCGTTACGGTAATTTCGTTCTTTATAGCCGCCCTTTCCATAGCCGCCGTTCCGCCCTTTTCCGGCTTTGCCAGTAAACACGGCATTATCCACAGCCTCCATCAGTATCACTGGAAGTACATTGTGTTAAGCCTTGTGGGTATCGGAACCATGGCGTCGATGATTAAACTGAGCCGCATCTTCTTTGGAAAGCCCGCTGAAAGCGCCGGCGCGCTGCGGGAGGACGAGGCTCCTGACCACAATGGCATCCCCCAAAGCCCCTACCGCATAGGCTTTCCCATCAAGGCCGCCATGCTGCTCTGGGCCCTGCCCTGCGCCCTCCTGGGAATTTTTTCTTTCCCCCTGGGGAATTTTGTCGCGGAACTTCTCGGCGCCGGACACAGCCCGGTACCTGAGGATCTTTTTTCCCTTTCGTCGGTGGGCTCTTCGTTCTTCTATCTGTGCGCGGCGGCGGCCCTGTACGGTATTCTTTCAAGCAGGAAAGGGAAGGCCCTTACCCACTGTATACGGGATCTTCCCCGGGGCTTTTACGGGCTCATGGCCGGCTTTGTGGCGGCCCTCTGTA